>DATFVP010000158.1:0-29195 GCA_035260285.1 Methyloceanibacter sp. | reverse complement strand
TCGAGCGTGGCGAACAGCGTGTCCTCGGCGAGCACGCCGGCGCCGGTCAGCGCATTGAACAGTGTCGACTTGCCGGCATTGGTGTAGCCGACGAGGGCGACAGCAGGATAGGGCACCCTCGCCCGTGATTTCCGGTGCAGCGCTCGTGTGCGTCGCACCTGCTCGAGCTCGGCGCGAATGCTCTCGATCCGCTCGCCGATGATGCGCCGGTCGGTTTCGATCTGGGTTTCACCGGGGCCGCCCAAAAAGCCGAAGCCGCCCCGTTGACGCTCGAGGTGGGTCCAGGAGCGCACGAGCCGGCTCTTCTGATAGACGAGGTGAGCAAGCTCGACCTGCAGGCGCCCTTCCCGGGTGCGCGCCCGCGCTCCGAAGATTTCGAGAATTAACCCGGTGCGGTCGAGAACTTTGGCGCCCCACGCCGTCTCCAGATTGCGCTGCTGGACCGGGGTGAGCGGGTGATCGATAATCACGAGCTCCCCACCCTCGGCGCGGATCAGGCCTTCAAGCTCGGCGACCTTGCCTGAGCCGAATAACGTCGCCGGCCGCGGGCGCGGCAACGGCACGAGACCGCTCGCGCGCACCTCGAGGTCAATCGCGCGCGCGAGGCCGAGAGCCTCTTCGAGGCGCGCCTCAGGCAACCGCGGCGGCGCGGAAGACCGCTCCCCCTTCCCCGCCGGCCGCCACTGATCCTTGGCGAGCACCGGCTCGAGCACGACCGCCTTGGTAGGATGACGCGCCGAGACGCCAGTCTTCTTCCTGTCGGCTTGAGGCCCCTTCTTGCGCTTCAGCGCTTTCGGATCAATCGGGCGCAACTAGTCTCCGGCTTCGGCGTCGCCGAACTCGGTCAACTGGATCGGTTGACCAGGCATGATGGTCGAAATGGCATGCTTGTAAACGAGCTGCGAATGTCCATCGCGGCGCAGCAGCACACAGAAATTGTCGAACCAGGTGACAACGCCTTGGAGCTTCACTCCGTTCACGAGAAATATCGTGAGCGGGGTCTTTTGCTTGCGAACGTGATTGAGAAACGTGTCCTGCAGACTTTGCGCGCGTTCTGTTGCCATGGGCTTCCCCGTCCCTTAGGTCCACGCTTATGCTTTGTTACGGCCCCAAACTGTCTTCCTGCGGGCCGGCTGTATTAGACGCGATTGCGAGGCGGTACCGCAAGAGCCCTGATGCACTTACCATTGGAAACTCTGGAGAAACATGGTTAAGGCCTAGCGCAGAGCCGCTCCACGCTCGGTGGAATTGACACCCAATGCGCGAAGTTTGCGGTGCAGCGCCGAGCGCTCCATGCCCACGAACTCTGCCGTGCGCGAGATGTTCCCCCCGAATCGGTTGACCTGGGCAAGCAGATATTCGCGCTCGAAGATCTCCCGCGCGTCGCGCAAGGGGAGCGACATCAGATGCTCGCCCCCTGCCCCATTGGGCGACAGCGGCACCGGCGAGATGATCTCCTCCGGCAGCATGTCGGCAGTGATGATGGAGTCGGCGTCGCCGCCGATGAGGATCATCAGGCGCTCAATGTTGTTGCGGAGCTGGCGGATATTGCCAGGCCAGTCGTGGGATTGCAGAACGGCCATGGCATCCTCGCCGATGCGCCGCGGTGGCAGGCCTGACGCGACCGAGATCGCTTGCACGAAATAGCGGACGAGCTCAGGGATGTCCTCGCGGCGCTCGGAAAGCCCGGGGACGCGGATGGGAACCACGTTCAGGCGGTGGAACAAATCTTCGCGCAAGCGCCCCGAGGACATTTCCTTCTGCAGCTCGCGGCTGGTCGAGGAGATGACACGAACGTCGACATGCACTTTCGGTCCGCCGCCCAGCCGCTGGAAGCGCTGCTCCACGAGGACGCGCAGGATCTTGCCTTGCGTCTCCAGCGGCATGTCGCTCACCTCGTCGATATATAGCGAGCCCATATGCGCTTCTTCCAGCGCGCCGACCTTGCGCGGGCCTGAGCCAACCCCCTCCTCGGTGCCGAACAGCTCGAGCTCCACGCGATCGGGCACCATGGCCGCGGCGTTGAGCACCACGAAGGGTCCGTCGGCGCGTGCCGATTTCATGTGCATGACGCGGGCGGCAAGCTCCTTGCCGCAGCCTGAGGGGCCTGTGATAAGCACGCGGCTGTTGGTGGGGGCGACCTTCTCGATCGCCTGACGAAGCTGGTTAATGGCGCTCGAGCGGCCGATCATTTCGAAACTGTAGGCGCTCCGCTCGCGCAACTCGCGGTTCTCGCGTTTCAGTTTCGACGCTTCAAGAGCGCGGGCGACGATCAGCACCAGCCGGTCCGCCTTGAACGGCTTCTCGATATAGTCGTAAGCCCCGCGCTTGATGGCGGCGACCGCGGTCTCGATATTGCCATGGCCGCTGATGATCACCACCGGCAGGTCGGGATGGCTCCGCTTGATGCGGTCGAGCAACTCAAGGCCGTCGAGCTTGCTGCCTTGCAGCCAAATGTCGAGGATCACGAGCGACGGCTTGCGCTCCTCGATGGCGGCCAGCGTCTCGTTGCTATCCTTGGCCAGGCGCGTGCCGTGACCCTCGTCCTCAAGGATGCCGGAGATCAACTCTCTGATGTCGGCCTCGTCGTCGACTATGAGGATGTCAGACGCCATGGGTTGCTCCCTCCTCTATTCTGCCGCTTCGGGTGTCTTGGTCTTGTGCCGGGCGCCGTCCCCGGCATTCGTTTCGGTCGTCGCGAGCACGTCGTCGATCTCCCTAATCGGGAGGTCCATGCGCACTGAGGCTCCCTGAATTTTGCCGTTGCGGCGAGGCGCGTCGGCAAGCTGCAAGGCTCCGCCGTGCTGCTCGGTGATGCGTTGCACGATTGCCAAGCCGAGGCCTGTGCCTTTGGCGCGCGTGGTCATGTAGGGCTCGACCAGCCGCTGGCGGTTCTCCTTGGGGAGCCCGCAACCATTGTCGATCACGGTGATCTGCAGCCGGTCGCCTTTGCTGCGCACCTTGGCGATGACGTGGCCCTTTTCGGTGCGCTCGCGCTCGGCCTCGATCGCCGTGTCGATGGCCTCGCTCGCATTCTTAACGAGGTTGGTGACCGCCTGGGTGAGCAGGCGGCGATCAGACAGCATGACCGCTGGCTTCTCAGGCAAATCGAGCTCGAAAGTGATCTCGGGCCGGCTGACCTGGAATAGGAACACCGCCTCGCGCACGATCTCGCGGATGTCGTTCTGGTCCATCACGGGCTTCGGCATGCGGGCAAAGGCCGAGAACTCGTCCACCATCCTGCCGATGTCGGACACCTGGCGGATGATGGTGTCCGTGCATTGGTCGAACACGTCGCGGTCCTTGGTGATGGAATCGCTGTATTTGCGGCGGATGCGTTCAGCGGAAAGTTGGATCGGGGTCAGTGGGTTCTTGATCTCATGGGCGATACGCCGGGCGACGTCGGCCCAGGCGGTGCTGCGCTGGGCGCTGACGAGCTCGGTGATGTCGTCGAAGGTCACGACATAACCTTGCGCCTGCTGCGCGGTTCCTTCGGTGGTGACGCGCACGGCGAAATTGCGCTCGGATCCGGCGTGCAACAGCGATACTTGGTCGGTGACGAGCCGCTTCCCCTGCTTCTGGGCACGCTTCATCAGCGCGCCGAACTCGGGGACGACTTCGGCGAGCGGCTTGCCGGTGAGGTTCTTCTCCTTCGCTCCGAGCAGCTCCTCGCCGGAGCGGTTGACCAGGGTGATGGTGCCGTCGGCGTCGACGCCGACCACCCCGGCGGTAACACCAGACAGCACCGCTTCCATGAAGCGGCGGCGCTCATCAAGCGTGGTGTTGGCGCCGACCAGCGCATCGCGTTGACTCTTCAGCTCTGAGGTCATGGTGTTGAAGGTCGAGCCGAGCACGGCGAGATCGCCGTCGGCAGGCTTGGTGTCGACCGCCACGTCGAGATTGCCTTGCGAGATCTGCTGCGCAGCTCCCATCAGCTGGCGGATCGGCGCCACGAGGCGGTTGGCGAACCACATGCCGATCCAGATGGCGGAGAGTAGCAGCGTGAGCGCCATGGCAACATACATGAGCCCGAAAGCCACCTGGACGCCGGCACGGCGCTGCTCGAGCAGCTGATATTCGGCGACATTGGCACGGGTCGCGCGCAACTGCTGCAGCACTTGGGCATTCACCGGCCTGACGACATAAAGGTAGGTGTCGTTGAAATTTTCGAGCGCCTTGATGGCGCCGACCATCGCCGTCTTGCCCGGTGCAATCACGATCGTCTGACCGCCCTTGGCGAGATCCATCGCCTGTGTCGGAGGCGGCTCATAGGGGACGTCTTTCAGCGTTGCCGCCGTGGCGAGGATCTTGCCCTGGCCGTCGATCAAATAGGCAATGGGCAGCGCCCGGATCGAGGCTTGTGCGGACAGGAAATTGCCGAAGGCCTGCGGCCGTGATTTCACGAGGTTGACCGCCTCGTCGATGTCCTTGGCCATGCCGAGGGCGTCGGCGCGGATCACCTGGCCGTGCTCCTGCACATAGGCGGTGGCGACGTCGACCGAGTTTTGGATGATCGACTTGGTGCGGGTCGAGAACCAGCGGTCGAGCCCGCGGTCGAGCGAGACGCTGGCGAAGATCGCGAGCAGGATTGCCGGCACCACTGCGATGACGCTGAACAGGCTGACGATGCGGACATGCAACTGCGCACCGGCAACCTGACGGCGGCGGGCAAGCCAAAGCCCCGTTACCTGCCAGGCGATGATCATCACCATCGCGAGCACGAGGACGAGGTTGATAAGAAGCATGCCGACCACGACGAGATGGGTCGGCACGATGGGCGTGAGGCCGGTGAGGATGGCGTAGGTCGCAAGGCCGGAGCCCAGCGACAACATCATTGTGATAAGCCCGAGTGTGAAGGGCAGCCTGCGCCCGGACCGGCGCGTCCCGCCGCTCGAGTCCGCCACCGTTGGCGGCTCGGATTGGGGCTCTTCGCCGCGCGGTTGCGCGTTCCCTCGGCGGGCACGCCAGAGCCCCAACGCTTCCGCGGTTTTTCGCAATGATTGCAGTAAGCTACTCAACCCCTCTCCCCGCTCTACCGTGCCGCAATGAGGGACGCGAGCCTCAAGGCTGATGCAATAAGATCACAATGTGGCGTCTTGGCGACATGAGCACAAGTGTGGCGATTAGGCACCATCGGGCGCCAAGGTGCTCAATTTTTGGTGAAATTCCGGACAACTAGAGGCCGGGGGTGCGAATGACCTTGATGCCGAGGTCGCGAATTTTTTTTCGCAAAGTGTTGCGGTTGAGACCAAGCAGGTCGGCGGCGCGGATCTGATTCCCTCTAGTTGCCACGAGTGCCGCGGTGATCAGCGGAAATTCGACCTTGCGTAGGACCCGGGTATAGAGGCCGGCGGGCGGCAGTTCCTGGCCGAAGCCCATGAAATAGTCCGACAGGAATCGCTCAACGGACTCAGAAAGGTCGCCGGCCCGCTCGGTCGTGTCATTGAAGGAGGCACGGCTCACACTTGCGAGTTCGTTCTCCACCATCTCGCCTGTGACGATGTCTTGCGAATAGATCGCCGAGAGGCGGCGCACGAGATTTTCCAGCTCGCGAACGTTTCCCGGCCAGTGATAGCGCTTGAGCCGCTCGATCGCGGCAGGCTCGAAGCTCTTGGACGGAAGCCCCTCCTGCTCGGCGATGCTGAGAAAGTGGCGCACGAGATCGGGAATATCTTCGAGCCGCTCGCGCAACGGCGGCAGGCGCAACGGCACCACGTTCAACCGATAGAACAGATCTTCGCGGAACAGGCCCTGGTCGATCTGCTGCTGCAGTTCACGATTGGTGGCGGCGATGATCCGCACATTGGTACGGATCGGGGTGCGGCCGCCGACAGTCGTGTACTCGCCTTGCTGCAGAACGCGGAGCAGTCGGGTCTGCGCCTCCATGGGCATGTCGCCGATCTCGTCGAGAAACAGCGTGCCGCCTTCCGACTGCTCGAAACGTCCGACGTGCCTGCTCTGCGCGCCGGTGAAAGCGCCCTTCTCATGGCCGAACAATTCCGATTCGATCAGCTCGCGCGGAATCGCCGCCATGTTGATGGCGACTAAGGGGCCGTTGTGGCGCTTGCCGTATTCGTGCAGCGCACGGGCGACAAGCTCTTTGCCGGTTCCCGACTCGCCTGTGATCATCACCGTGAGGTCGGTCTGGGTGAGCCTCGCAAGCACGCGATAGATTTCCTGCATGGCCGGGCAGCGCCCGATCAGCGGCAAGCCTTCGCTCGGCTCGGCGGCAAGCCGCTGCGTCTTGCGCCGCGGCTCTGCGAGCGCGCGCCCGACGACGGAGATGAGTTCGTTCAGATCGAAGGGCTTGGGCAGATATTCGTAAGCGCCGCGTTCGGCCGCGGTGATGGCGGTCATGAAGGTGTTCTGCGCACTCATCACGATGATGGGAAGCTCCGGCCTGAGCTTCTTCACCCGCGGGATGAGATCGAAGGCGCTTTCGTCCGGCATCAACACGTCGGTAATGACGAGATCCCCCTCACCCTGGCTGATCCAGCGCCAGAGTGTCGCTGCATTGCCGGTGGCACGCGGGGCATAGCCCGCGCGGGCGAGCGCCTGGTTCAGCACCGTGCGGATTGCGGCGTCGTCGTCGGCGATTAGAATATTGCCCTTGGCCATTTTCTTAAGCATGTCCTGAGTGTGCTGTTTCGCTGTCGGCCATCGGCATCAGGGCGCGAAACACCGTTTGCCGCGGGCGCGAGTCGCATTCGATGATGCCGCCATGGTCGCCGATGATCTTGGCCACGAGCGCAAGGCCAAGGCCGGTCCCAGACGGCTTGGTGGTGACGAACGGATCGAAGAGATGCGGCATGAGATCGGTCGGAACGCCGGCGCCGTTGTCCTCCACGGCGATCTCGAGTGGCAGGCTTACCCTGGCCTGGCTGCCTGGAACCGAGAGGCGCACGCCGGGCCGGAAGGAGGTGGTGAGGGTGATCTGGCCGTCGGGACGCTCCTCGCCGATCGCTTCGGCGGCGTTCTTGACGAGGTTGAGGAACACCTGGATGAGCTTGTCGCGGCTTCCCGGAACCGGCGGCAACGATGGATCGTAGTGCTCGACGATCTTGATCTGGCGGGCGAAGCCGTTGGCGGCGATCTGCTTCACGTGATCGAGCACATCGTGAATGTTGACCGGCTCCCGCGACAGAGGCCGTTCGTCGCCGAAGATCTCCATGCGGTCCACGAGCTTGCAGATGCGGTCGACTTCGGCGCAGATCAATTGGGTGAGCGTGCGGTCGGACTCAGCCCGCTCGTTTTCGATCAACTGGGCAGCGCCCCTGATGCCGGAGAGCGGGTTCTTGATTTCATGGGCGAGCACTGCGGCGAGAGCCGAGACCGATCGGGCGGCGCCGCGATGGGTGAGCTGTCGCTCGATCATCTGCGCCATGCTCCGCTGTTGCAGCATGATGAGTACGCGTCCGGGCGCCTCGGGCACGGGGCCGCCGTAGAGATCGACAAGCTTTGGCGCATCGAAACGGTAGGAGCCGAGGTCGACCCCGTATTCGTTGACGTGGGTTTCGTTCCGCTGCACCTGCTCGAGAAGGGCGATGAGCGGGCTGCCGAAGGCGACGACGTCGGTGAGCTTGCGCTTGCAGAGAACCGAGGCGCTCATTTGGAAGAAATCCTCGGCCGGGGTGTTGACGTATTCGATATGCAGACCCTCGCCGATGACAAGCACCGGGTGCGGCAGTGCATTCAACAGCGCTTCGCTCGGGATCGGCGCCGCTTGAACTGGACGCCGCGCGCTCGTTTTTCTGGTAGAGGCGCTCAAGCGATGTATCCTCTCAACCCCGGCGACCATGGCCGTGCACAAAGAATAAGCAGCAGGGCCCTATGATCTTTTATTGTGCAGAATATGGAGGTTTCTCCGCGGTAGCAATAAGACTTTTGCCGCAGTGCACAAAACTGTCCAGACTACTTATGGGTACCTCTCAATGAGCGTCACCGCCTTGATCGTTGCGGCCGGACGGGGGGCCAGGGCCGCTGGTGCTAAGCCCATGATGCCAAAGCAGTATCTTCCGGTCGGCGGTGTGCCGATGCTGACCAGGGCAATTGCCGCCTTTGTCGGGCATTCCAAGGTGGATGACGTGATCGTTGTGATTCATCCCGAGGATTCCCGGTTGTACGAGGCCGCCTCGCAGATCTTTTCTTCGCGCTTGCGGCCGCCGATTTCAGGGGGTGCGCGGCGCCAGGACTCCGTCCGTTCGGGGCTCGAGGCGCTTGTCGCAAGCCCGCCGGAGCGCGTTCTGATCCACGACGCCGCGCGTCCCTTTGTCGATGCGGGATTGATCGGGCGCGTCATCGCCAGTCTCGACAGTCATGCCGGCGCCCTGCCCTGCCTTCCGGTGACTGACACCTTGCTTCGGGCAGACGCGGGCCGCGCGAACGGCACCCTCCCCCGCGATGACCTGTGGCGCGCGCAGACCCCGCAAGGCTTCCGTTTCGATGCGATCCTTGCCGCGCATCGCGCTGCGGCAAAAGACGGCGCCGCTTTCACAGACGATGCCGGCATCGCTCAATGGTACGGTCTCGACGTCGCGCTGGTCGAAGGCTCTGAAGCTAATCGCAAGCTCACTTCGGCAGAAGACATCGCGAGCGCCGATGAGTTCGTGCGGCTTCGGGCATTGAGCGGACTCGGCACGCAGCGCGTGGCTACCGGCTACGACGTGCATGCCTTCGGTCCGGGCGACGCGGTGATCCTGTGCGGCGTGCGCATTCCGCATCAGAAGAAACTTGTGGGCCACAGCGACGCCGATGTCGGCATGCATGCGCTGACCGACGCTTTGCTCGGCACGATCGCCGACGGCGATATCGGCGTTCACTTCCCGCCGTCGGATGCACGCTGGCGGGGCGCGGCCTCTGAACTGTTTCTCAAAGACGCCGTGGCCAGGGTCAAGGCGCGCGGTGGCGAAATCGTGCATGTCGATGTGACCTTCATCTGCGAGGCACCGCGCGTCGGGCCCTATCGCAATGCGATGCGCGCGAATCTCGCCGAGTGCCTTAGCCTCGATGTCGCGGAGATCAGCATCAAGGCCACCACCAATGAGGGTCTCGGCTTCATCGGGCGTGGCGAAGGGATCGCGGCCATGGCTACCGCCACGGTGCGCTTGCCATGACGGATCGCCCATGATCGACCCGCTCATGATCGACCAGCGGATCATTGCCGATGCCGAGGCTCTGCTCGAGGCGTGTCGCGGCAGGGGCATCTTGCTCGCCACCGCAGAGTCGTGCACAGGGGGCCTGCTCGCAGCCACGCTCACCGCCATTCCCGGCTCGTCCGACGTGCTCGATCGCGCCTTCGTCACCTATTCGAACGCGGCGAAAAGCGAGATGCTCGGCGTTCCCGTCTGGCTGATCGAGCGGCACGGCGCGGTGAGCGAGGACGTTGCCCGCGCCATGGTCGGCGGCGCGCTCACTCATTCCCGCGCCACGCTCGCCGTCGCTGTCAGCGGAATTGCCGGGCCTTCCGGCGGGACGGCGGAGAAGCCGGTCGGGCTCGTGCACCTCGCCGCGGCTGTGCGCGACGCGCCAGTCAGCCACGAGCGGCTTCTGCTTGGCGATATCGGCCGGCCCCAGATCAGGCGAGAAAGCGTGCGCCGCGCGCTGGCACTCCTTGCCTCATTGCTGTGAGGCGAGCGAGGGCGAGCGGGTTCCGTAAATCGCGTCGGCCCGCGCTTCGAAGGCATCAGTGTATTTGCGCACTGCCCTGTCGAATAGCCCGCCCATCAGCCGCTCGAGGAGGCGCGAGCGGAAGCTGTAGGCGATGTAGAAATCGATCTCGCAAGCTTGCGGCGTGAGCGGGCGGAAGATCCAGCGGTTCTCGAGGAATGAGAACGGCCCGTCGAGATAATGCACCAGGATGGTGCGCGCGTCGGCGTCGAGGATGACTTCGGTGGTGAAGCTCTCGCGGATCAGCCTGTAGCCGACGCTCATGGTGGCAATGAGCACGTCCTTGCCGTCGCGGCACTCGCGGCGCTTGAGTCTCAGCTCCTCGCAAAGCGGCAAGAATTTCGGATAGAGCTCAACGTCGGCCACGAGCCTGAACATGTCGTCGGCAGAATGAGCGACGCGGTGCTTGGTCTCGTAGACGTGCATGGATGCTGGCGCGCCTAGCGGCTGAGCGCTGCGTGGCGAGCGGCTTTGAGGCGGGCGAAGTCGTCGGCGGCGTGGTAGGAGGAGCGCGTCAGAGGGCTCGCCGCCACCAGCAGGAAGCCCTTCGCCTCTCCCGCAGCGCGCAAGGCATCGAACTCCTCTGGCGGCACGAAGCGGACAATTGCCGCGTGCTTGCGGGTCGGCTGTAGATATTGGCCGATGGTCAGGAAATCGACCTCGGCCGCGCGCAGATCGTCCATCAGGGCCAAGACTTCGGCGGGCGTCTCGCCGAGGCCGACCATGATGCCCGACTTGGTGAACACACCAGGCTCGAGATCCTTGGCGCGCTCGAGCAGGCGTAAGGAATGATCATAGCGCGCGCCGGGTCTGATCTCGCGATAGAGCGACGGCACCGTTTCGAGGTTGTGGTTGAACACGTCTGGCCGGGCCGCCATGACGATGTCGAGCGCCCCGTCTTTGCGCAAGAAGTCAGGGGTGAGCACCTCTACGGTCGTTGCCGGAGCCTGCGTCCCGATCGCGGCAATGGTGGCGGCAAAATGCGCGGCACCTCCGTCGGCAAGGTCGTCGCGATCGACCGACGTCACCACCACATGAGAAAGCCCAAGCTCGGCGATCGCCGCGCCGACGCGCGCGGGCTCGGAAGGGTCGACCGCGCCCGGACGTCCGGTGCGCACATTGCAAAAGGCGCAGGCTCTGGTGCAGGTGTCGCCGAGAATCATCACGGTGGCGTGCCGCTTGCCCCAGCACTCGCCGATATTGGGGCAGGCCGCCTCCTCGCACACGGTGTTGAGGCGGTGCCGGCGCAAGACGCTGCGGGTTTCGTCGAAGGCGTGCGGGCCGGGCGCTCGCGCGCGGATCCAGTCTGGCTTCTTCAGACCCGGGGTATCTGGCAGCCGCACCTTTTCAGGATGGCGGGGCCGCGTCTGATCTTCACTGGTGAAAACGGTCACCATCTACGCTGTCGACGGTCCCCTGAGTCTCCGCCACACCCACAACAGAAGGATCGCCCCGACCGTGGCCACGATCAGGTTGCCGAGCCAGCCATAGAAGGCGACGTTGAGCATCGTGGCGAGCGCGCCGCCGACGAAGGAGCCGGCGATGCCGACGAGTAGATTGGTGAGCAAGCCATGATCGCTCGCCGTTACCTTCTCGGCGATGTAGCCGGCGAGGATGCCGATGACGAGCATGCCGAAGAAGCCGACCCCCGGCATGGACAGAAGGCCATGAGCCTCATTTTCCACTTCGAACCTCCGTCGATTGAAACGGGCTGCCCCGCCTTGATCGGCCCCGCCACTCTTGGACCTCGCGCGTAATATAGGGGGTCTCCCCGCCCCCGCAATGAGCGGATCACTTTCCGCGGACGCGCTGCCAGATGAAGAGACCGACAATTGCGCCGGCGGTGGCGACCACGACCTCGCCGATGACGTTGTAGGCGGTGAGCCCGATCAGCTTGGCGATGAAGCCGCCGATAAAGGCGCCGACGATGCCGGTGACCAGGTTGGGTAAGAGTTCCTGCTGGCGCCCCATGTAGAAGGAGGCGATGGCACCTGCGACCAGTCCGATGATGAGAAACATGATGATGTCGAAGATCATTGTCATGTAACCGCTCCCTGTCCTTGGCGCCGGTCCAATCCGGGCTTTGATGGCTGGCCTCGGCGCCTTAGATGTGAAGCGCGCGGCCATAGGCGTCGAGCACCGACTCATACATCATTTCCGACAGCGTCGGATGGGGGAAGATGGAGGCAATCAGCTCGGCCTCGGTCGTTTCCAGCCCTTTGGCGACCGCGAACCCCTGAATGAGTTCGGTGACCTCGGCCCCGATCATGTGCGCGCCGAGAAGCTCTCCGCTCTCGGCATCGAAGATGGTCTTGATCAACCCCTCGGTCTCGCCAAGCACGATGGCTTTGCCGTTGGCGGAATAGGGGAAGCGGCCGACTTTGACGCTTCGACCTTCAGCGCGCGCGGCCTCCTCGGTCATGCCGACGCTCGCAACTTGCGGGGCGCTGTAGGTGCAGGCTGGGATGGCGCTCTTGTCGAGCGGGTGAACGCCTTCGACGCTGGCGATCTTCTCAACGCAGAGCACGCCTTCGTGGCTCGCTTTGTGCGCAAGCCAAGGAGGGCTGACCACGTCGCCGATGGCGTAGAGCCCGGGGCTCCCGGTGGCACCCCATTGGTCGACGACGATGTGGCCCTTCTCGATCTTGATGCCCTGCTGTTCGAGGCCAAGGCCTTCGACATTGCCAGTGATGCCGATTGCAAGTATCACGCGGTCGACGGTGAGCTCGCCGGTGAGACCTGGCTTGGTCAAGCGCGCCGTGACGCTGTCCTCATGGCGTACGAGGCCATCGACATTGGTCCCGGTATGGATGGTCATGCCCTGCCTGGCGAAGGCTTTGCGCGCCAGGGCTGAGATCTCGGCGTCCTCGGCAGGAAGGATGCGGTCGAGCAACTCGACCACGGTCACTTCGGCGCCGAGCGTGCGGTAGAAGCTCGCGAACTCGATGCCGATGGCGCCGGAGCCGATCACCAGCAACGATTTGGGGAAGGCCGAAGGCACCATGGCGTCCTTGTAGGTCCACACCAGCCTGCCGTCGGCCTCGAGCCCCGGCAGCTCGCGCGCCCTGGCGCCGGTCGCGATCACGATGTGCTTGGCGTCGATCGTATGCGTCTCGCCGTCCTTGCCGGCAATCGCGATTTTCCCGTCGCCCTTCAGCGTGGCCTCTCCGTCGATCACCGTGATCTTGTTCTTCTTCATCAGGTAGGCGACGCCGCTCGAGAGCCGCCCCGCGACTTTCCGGCTCCGCTCAACCACGCGGGCGAAGTCGAAGCGAAGGTTGTCGCAGGTAAGCCCGAACTCCGCGGCGCGGCCAATCTGATGATAGAGCTCGGCGGTGCGTAGCAGCGCCTTGGTGGGGATGCATCCCCAATTGAGGCAGATTCCGCCAAGGTGGTCGCGCTCGATGATCGCCGTCTTGAGCCCGAGCTGGGCGGCGCGGATCGCGGCGACGTAGCCTCCTGGCCCGGCGCCGATTACGGCAAGATCGAATTGGCTCTCAGCGCTCTCCATGCTCATCATCGCCCGCCTTCAGCGGAGCCTCCTAGTCGCTTGGTCAATAGCATCCAATCTCCGGCGTGAGTGTAGCCGGGAAAAGGAACCAGCGGTTCGCGCGCCGCCGTGGCAAAACCGGCGCACCGGTAGAGACGCGCGGCCCGCTCGTTTTCGCCGGCAACGATCACGCTCAAGTCGCCCGCTCCGCTCTCGCTCGCCTTCTGCTCGGCGATGGCGAGCAGCTGCATGCCGATCCCTTGCCGGCGGAACTCGGGAAAGGTCGCGAGCACATTGACGTACCATGAGCCCGGCGCTTTAGCCTCGAGCAGGACGAGAGGCCGCACGAGCTCGGGTATCTCCTCCAGGTCGCCGAGTTCGTAGGGATCGTCCAGCCGATAGCCGACCAGGCAGGCGGCGATTTCGCCCTTGACCTCGGCGACAATGGCGTTGCGGTAGGAGAAGCCACCCTCCTCGCGCGCGGCGCGCTCGCGCCCAACCTCGAGGATCGACTGGCCTGGGGCCTTGAGTGTGCTCCACAAATAAGCCGGCAGACCCTCGCCTGCGATGTCAACCAGCACGGTAAGGGCTGAGGCGTCGGCTTTGGTCGCTGGCCTGAAGGTAAGCTCGCCTTCCATCACACCAGCATGGTCACCGGGTCTTCGATGAAGGCCTTGAAGGCGGCGAGAAGCTCGGCGCCGAGCGCGCCGTCGATCACCCGGTGATCGACCGACAATGTCGCGCTCATCATGGTGGCGATCTTCACAGCGTCGTCCTTGATCATGGGGCGCTTCTCGGCGCGGCCGACCGCAAGGATGCTCGCCTGCGGCGGATTGATCACGGCGTCGAAGCGGTCGATGCCGTACATGCCGAGATTGGAGAGCGTGGTGGTTCCGCCCTGATATTCGTGGGGGGCGAGGCGCTTCGACCGCGCCCGCCCCGCGAGGTCGCGCATCTCGTTGGAAATTTCCGACAGGCTTTTCATCTCTGCGTTGCGGACGACGGGCGTGAACAGCCCGCCGCCGGGAAGTGCCACGGCGACGGCGATGTCGGAGCCACGGTGCAGAAGCAGTCCCTCTTCCGTCCAGCTCGCATTGGCGCGCGGCACCTTCTGCAACGCCATGGCGAGTGCCTTGATAATGAAGTCGTTGACCGAGAGCTTGAAAGAGCGAGGACCGTCTTGCGGTGCCATGCCGTTGAGGCGGGTGCGCGCTGCAAGCACGGCGTCAAGCTCGCAGTCTATGCCGAGATAGAAATGCGGTATGGTCTGCTTGGCAAGCGTGAGTCGCTGGGCAATCACGCGGCGCATAGTGTCGTGCGGCACCAGCTCGTAGCTTCCTGGCTCGTAGAGCGCCAGCACCTGCTTGTCGGTCAGACCGCCGCTCGGCGCCCCCCGGGATAGCGCGAGGCCCCGCTCAGGCTTGGGGCCGGCCTCGACGGCTTCGATCGCTTCTGCCGATTCGGGGATGCGTGGCTCTGCGGCAGCGAGCGGGATGTCGCGCTTGACGATGCGCCCCTTCGGACCTGAGCCGCGAAGTTTGTCGAGATTGATGCCGCGCTCCCGGGCAAGCCTCCTGGCAAGCGGCGAAGCGAGAACACGCTTCGCGTGGCCCCGCTCTCCGCTGTGAAGTTCTGCGCCGGTTGCGGACATAGGTCAGGCTTCCTTCGCCTCGGCGAGCTTGGCCATTGCCTCTTCCCAATGCTCGCCGTCGAACAGCGTGATGCGGGTCACGTGCACCGCGCCGTCGTCGAGGCAGCGCACATTGACGCTGAAGCCGTCGGGCTTGGAGCGCGGCACGTAGAAGCTCTTGATGCCGCACACCGAGCAGAAATGGTGCTTCGCCGTGCCGGTGTTGAAGGAATAGGTCGTGACCTTGTCGGCGCCTTTGGTGAGGCGGAAGCGGTCTCCCGGCACGATCAGATGCAAATATCCGGTCATGCGGCATATCGAGCAGTTGCATTCCTTGACCTCGATCTCATCGGGCGCGAGTACCTCGTAGCGCACCGCGCCGCAATGGCAGCCGCCGCTCTTCCAGGTCATGGGGGCTTCGGTCACGAACGTCACTCCCGGTAGCAGACGGATTTCACCGCCGCGACGACCTGCTCCACCGAAGGAAGGGCAAGCTTCTCAAGATTGGCGGCATAAGGCATCGGCACGTCGGCGCCGCTGATCTTCATCGGCGGCGCGTCGAGATCGTCAAACGCCTCAAAAGCCACGCGGGCGCAGACCTCAGAGCCGATCGAGCAGATGGGCCAGCCCTCCTCCACCGTGACGATGCGGTTCGTTTTTCTGACCGAGACGATCACCGTGTCGATGTCGAGAGGCCTGAGCGTGCGGAGATCGACGACTTCAGCCTCGACCCCCTCTTCTGCCAAGCGCTCGGCGGCTTCGAGCGCATAGGCCATGCCGCGCGAATAGGAGACTATGGTGACGTCTGAGCCCGCACGGGCAATCCGCGCCTTGCCGATAGGAACGACGAAGTTCTCGAGCTTCGGAACTTCGAAGCTCTGGCCGTAGAGGATCTCGTTTTCGAGGAAGATCACCGGGCTTGGATCGCGGATCGCCGCCTTGAGCAATCCCTTGGCGTCGGCGGCGGTGTAGGGAGCGATTACTTTCAGTCCGGGCACGGAGGCATACCATGCCGAGAAATCCTGACTGTGCTGGGCGGCGACGCGTGCCGCGGCGCCATTCGGCCCGCGAAACACGATGGGGCAGTGCATCTGCCCGCCGGACATATAGAGGGTCTTCGCCGCGGAGTTGACGATGTGGTCGATGGCCTGGAGCGCGAAGTTCCAGGTCATGAACTCGACGATGGGCTTAAGCCCGGCAAAGGCTGCGCCGACGCCGGTGCCGGCAAAGGCATATTCGGTGATCGGCGTGTCGACCACGCGCCGGTCGCCGAACTCGTCGAGCAGGCCTTGAGTCACCTTGTAGGCGCCCTGATATTGGCCGACCTCCTCGCCCATAATGAACACGCGGTCGTCGGTGCGCATCTCTTCGGCCATGGCGTCGCGCAGCGCATCGCGCACGGTCATGGTCACCATCTCGGTGCCTGGCAGAATCTCGAGCTCGGTTTCGGGTCGCGGCTCAGCCGGTGCCACCTGAGGTCCAGCCGGCGCTTCCTCGACCTCTGGCGGCGCTTCGCCGAGATCTGCATCCTCCACGGCGCCCTTCTGGGCGTGAGGCACCGACCTGATCGCTTCGGCGATCTTGGCCATCTGCGCCGCAGCCCCGTCCCCGGAGGAGGGTGAAGGCGCCCTGGGCGATGCGGCCGAATCTCCCTCTCCCCTGTCGGGTGAGGGGGTTTCATTCGAAACCACGCTGAGATCCTCGCCGTCTGTCAGCAAGAGCGCGATCGGCTTGTTCACCGGTACGTGCTCTGTGCCTTCCGCCACCAGGATCTTGCCCATCCGGCCGTCATCGATGGCCTCGACCTCCATGGTCGCCTTGTCGGTCTCGATTTCCGCGATCACGTCGCCGGTGCGGACCTCGTCGCCCTCGCGCACGTGCCATTTGGCGAGCGTGCCCTCCTCCATGGTGGGCGACAGCGCCGGCATCAGAATTTCGGTGGGCATGGTCGATCGGTCTCAGTCTTAGGGCAGCGCCAAGACGTCGGTATGAAGCTCGCTCGCCTGTGGCTCGGGATCGCTGGTGGCGAAGTCTGCAGCTTCATTGACGACGGCGCGGATATCCTTGTCGATCTGCTTCAAGCTGTCTTCGTCGGCAATTCCGGTCTCGCTCAGCCGTTTGCCGACGAGCTCGATGGGATCGCGCTGGGTGCGCACCTCCTGCACCTCTTCCCTCGTGCGGTATTTCGCCGGGTCCGACATGGAATGGCCGCGATAACGGTAGGTGCGCATCTCGATGATCATCGGGCCTGCGCCGCTTCGTACCCTAGCGATCGCCGCCTGGCCTGCCGCCTTCACCGCGCGCACATCCATGCCGTCAACCTTCATGCCCGGGATGCCGAACACCGATCCGCGATGATACAGCTCCTCGGCGAGGGCGCTTCCCCGCCCCACATGCGTGCCCATGGCGTAGTGATTGTTCTCGATCACATAGATGACCGGAAGCTTCCACAGTGACGCCATGTTAAAGCTTTCATAAACCTGGCCCTGGTTGGCTGCGCCCTCACCGAAATAGGTAAGCGAGACGCGGTCGTTGCCGCGATATTTGTTGGCAAGGGCGAGCCCGGTGCCAAGCGGGGCCGGTGCGCCGACGATGCCGTGGCCGCCATAGAAGTTCTTCGCCACGGAGAACATGTGCATGGAGCCGCCCTTGCCCTTGGAATAGCCGTGGCGGCGTCCGGTGAGCTCGGCCATGACGCCCTTGGGATCCATGCCTGAGGCGAGCATATGGCCGTGGTCGCGATAGGCGGTGATGACCTGGTCCCCCTCCTCGCGCGCCATCTGCATACCGGTGACCACGGCCTCCTGGCCGATATAGAGGTGGCAGAAGCCGCCGATCAGTCCCATGCCGTAGAGTTGGCCAGCCTTCTCCTCGAAGCGGCGGATGAGCAGCATCTGGCGATAGGCTTCGACTTCCTGCTCAGGCGTCAGGCTCGGCGCGCTGCCATGCTCCAAGACCGTCGCTGAGGTCAGGGCTTCGGGCGGAGTGATGGACGGTGCAGGCGGCGGGCCTTCTGTGTCATGGGCCCCATCGGAAAAAGTGGTCAAACCTAAGTCCTCGCATGCCCCGCCGCGACTGGAAGCTAACACGACTATGGAAAACATCGAAAGGCGGGGTATGTTCATCAATTAGGCCAAAGGATCAGCCAGATCCTTGGCGGCGGCGAGGCCGTCAGCGCTTGGGGGACGCCCCAGGCGTTTCAGCCGGCGCGCGGCGCTTCAACATGACCAGATCGTCGGGATGGGCAAGGTTCAGAATGGCGCGGGCGCGCTCGTCAAGCATGTCCGGGTCGAGGCTCTCCGGGCGGAGCAGGGCGACGTCTCGCTCGAGCCGCTTCCTCACCTCTTTCAGCCCGGCGAGCTCGCCGGCAAGCACGGCTTTCCGCTTCTCGAGGTCAGCGCGGGCCTGCAAACCATGATCTCCAGTCTGGAGATGGTAGGCAAAATAGCCGCCGACGCCGCAGGCCAGCAGCGGAAAGAGGAGTGATCGGAACCGCATGTCCTTCGGAACCCAACCCGTCGTGGCCGGGCGTTGACCCGGCAATGACCGTTTAGCGAAGCAGGCTTGGGAGAATCGCGCCGGGAAGGTTAATCGCCGGTTAGCGGTGGCGGCCGAGCACCGAGCGGCCCGCATAGCGGGCAGCGGTGCCAAGTTCCTCCTCGATGCGGAGCAGCTGGTTGTATTTTGCCACGCGGTCCGAGCGGGCGAGCGAGCCTGTTTTGATCTGCCCGCAATTGGCGGCCACGGCGAGATCGGCGATGGTGGCGTCCTCGGTTTCCCCGGAGCGGTGCGACATCACCGCAGCATACCCCGCATCTTGTGCCATGCGTACGGCGTCGAGCGTTTCGCTCAAGGTGCCGATCTGGTTGACCTTGACCAAGATGGCGTTGGCGATCTTTTGGTCGATGCCCCGCTTCAGCCGCGTGACATTGGTGACGAAGAGATCGTCGCCGACGAGCTGCAGGTGGCCGCCCAGGGCCTCGGTGAGAGCGCGCCAACCCTCCCAGTCGTCCTCCGACATGCCGTCCTCGATGGAGTAGATCGGATAGTTGGCAACGAGATCGGCGTAGGTGGCGACCATCTCGGCGAAGTTGAGCGTCGTCCCCTCGCCCTTCAGAACATAGCGGTTGTTCGCGTAGAGCTCGGTCGCCGCCACATCAAGCGCCAGGTAGATATCGGCGCCTGGCTTGAATCCTGCGGCGCCGATCGCAGCAACAACGAAGTCGAGTGCCTGGCGCGTCGAGGCGAGGTTCGGGGCAAAGCCTCCCTCGTCCCCCACCGAAGTGTTGTGGCCGGCAGCCTTCAGCGCCGCTTTCAGCGCGTGGAAGACTTCCGCGCCCATGCGCAGAGCTTCCGCGAAATTCGGCGCGCCGATCGGCGCTATCATGAATTCCTGGAAGTCGATCGGATTGTCGGCATGCACGCCGCCATTTAGGATATTCATCATCGGCACCGGCAGCAGCGTCGCCTGCGGCCCGCCGAGATGGC
Organism: Methyloceanibacter sp.; assembly: GCA_035260285.1. Lineage (GTDB taxonomy): Bacteria > Pseudomonadota > Alphaproteobacteria > Rhizobiales > Methyloligellaceae > Methyloceanibacter. The sequence continues at coordinate 9,921 of DATFVP010000158.1, read as the reverse complement.
GATAGAGCGGCTGGTCGTGGTCGCACGCGGCAGCTTTGGCGGCGGCAAGCGACACGCCGAGAATGGCGTTGGCGCCGAGGCGCTTCTTGTTGTCGGTGCCGTCGAGCTCGATGAGGCGCCGGTCGAGCCCGCGCTGGTCATTGGCATCGAAACCGGTCAAAGCTTTGCGGATCTCGCCGTTGACCGCGTCCACCGCGCGCCGCACGCCCTTGCCGCCGTACCGCTTGCCGCCGTCGCGAAGCTCATGCGCCTCGTGTGCCCCCGTCGATGCGCCTGACGGCACTGCGGCGCGGCCGAAGGTGCCGTTCTCCAGCACCACGTCGACCTCGACGGTGGGGTTGCCGCGGCTGTCGAGAATCTCACGGCCGACGACGGTAGCAATTGCGGTGGTCATGGTTCCTGCTTTTTGGCGTGATTTGAAGGACGGCAGGGTCTAAAGGGGCCCCAAAGGAAAGAGCGCCCTCCTTAGCCCAGGCCGGAGGGGAGTGAAAGGACCATGTGCGTGCCGTCGATCGGAGGTTGTCGTTGAGCGACAAGCCCGGAGCGCTGGTGTTGTTCTCGGGCGGGCAGGATTCGACCGTCTGTCTTGCCTATGCGCTCGACCGCTACGGCCGCGTGGAGACCGTTGGCTTCGACTATGGCCAGCGGCACTACGTGGAGCTTGAGTGCCGGCAGACCGTGCGGAGCGAAATCGCCCGCGTCTTCCCCGCTTGGGGCTCGCGGCTCGGGCCAGATCATGTGCTCGACATCTCGAGCTTTGGCGCCATCGCTGATACGGCGCTCACCTCGGAAGCCGAGATCGAGATGCTGGCCTCAGGCCTGCCGAGCACGTTCGTCCCCGGACGGAACCTCGTGTTCTTCACCTACGCCGCGGCGCTCGGCTATCGCCGTGCCTTTCACACGCTCATCGGCGGCATGTGCGAAACGGACTATTCGGGCTATCCCGACTGCCGCGATGCGACGCTGCGCGCGCTTGGGGAAGCGATCAGGCTCGGCACCGAAATCCCCTTCGTGATCGAGACTCCGCTGATGTGGCTGTCGAAGGCGGAAACCTGGGAGCTTGCCGCCCGCCTTGGCGGACAAGCCCTCATCGATCTCATGATCGAGCATACCCACACCTGCTATCGCGGCGAGCGCGGCAAGCGTCATGAATGGGGCTATGGCTGCGGCGCGTGTCCGGCTTGCGAGCTTCGCGCCCGCGGCTACGAGCAGTGGCGGTCAGTGCTCGCTGAGGACAGGCCGCGCCAGAGCGGCTAGCGTGGCAAGGCCTCTTCGCCGGAAATCTTGTCTCGTGTGAGGATTTCCGCCATCCTCTTCAGATCCCCCGGGAACCAATTTCCGGGCAAGGTCTTTAGATCAGCAACGCCACCCGTTCACGAGTCGGGCAATGCAGCAAAGACCGCAGGGCGGCTTGACGCCAAAGCTCCAAGTGACCTTGCGCGTGAATGGCGTCGAGCGGCGGGTGTTGCTCAGGCCGTGGACCACCCTACTCGATGCGCTGCGCGAATATCTCGATCTCACCGGAACCAAGAAGGGATGCGACCACGGCCAATGCGGCGCCTGCACGGTGCTTGTTGATGGACGGCGCATCGTCTCCTGCCTGACGCTCGCCGTCATGAAGGACGGCGCCGAGATCACGACCATCGAGGGACTGGCGACGAACGGCGAGCTGCATCCGTTGCAGAAGGCCTTCATCTCTCATGACGGCTTTCAGTGCGGCTATTGCACGCCGGGGCAGATCTGCTCCGCCGCCGGGCTTATCGCCGAGGGCCATGCCAAGACGGCCGACGAAATTCGCGAATTGATGAGCGGCAATGTCTGCCGCTGCGGCTGCTACCCGAACATTGTCGCGGCAATCGAGGAGGTCATGCACGGAGCATCACAGAGGTCGTCGTCATGATCGACTTCGACTATGTCAAAGCGCGAGACGTCAGCGACGCTGTCAGACAAATCGCGGGTAACCCGGCTGCCAAATTCATCGCTGGGGGCACCAATCTCATCGATCTGATGAAGGAGAACGTGGCGCGTCCCACGAGGCTGATCGACATCACTGGCCTGCCACTGACCGAAATCGAGGAGACCGATGCCGGAGGTTTGCTGATCGGTGCGCTCGTGCCCAATAGCGACCTCGCCTATGACGCGCGGATCACCAAGCGCTATCCCCTGCTCTCTAGCGCCATTCTCGCAGGAGCGTCCGCGCAGCTTCGCAACATGGCCTCGACCGGCGGCAACCTTCTGCAGCGGACCCGTTGCCTCTATTTCTACGACACGACCACCCCGTGCAATAAGCGAGAGCCAGGCTCCGGCTGCAGCGCCATCGAAGGCTTTAACCGCATGAACGCGATTCTCGGATGGAGCGATGAATGCATCGCCGTGCATCCTTCCGACATGTGCGTGGCGCTCACGGTGCTCGAGGCCACGGTTCATGTGAGCGGCTCAAAAGGCAATCGGGCAATTCCGTTTGCCGATTTTCACCGGCTCCCTGGGGACACGCCGGACCGAGACACCAACCTCGACAGCGACGAAATCATCACCGCGATCGAGCTGCCACCAGAGGGCTTCGCGCGCAATTACAGCTATCTGAAGATCAGGGACCGCCTCTCTTACGCCTTCGCCTTGGTGTCGGTCGCGGCTGGTCTCAAGCTCGATGCTGGCACGATCAAGGAGGCGCGCCTGGCCATGGGCGGCGTCGCCCACAAGCCCTGGCGCGTGCCAGAGGCCGAAAAGACTCTGGAAGGACAGAAGCTAAGGCGAAAGGCGTTCGGCGAGGCGGCGGATGCTCTTTTGCGCGGCGCCAAAGGCTTTGTCCATAACAGCTTCAAGATCGAGCTTGCGCGCCGCGCGATCGTGCGAACCCTCGAGCAAGCGGCTGCCGGAACGCCGCAATCTCAGTCCGTGAAGGCGATCGTCTAGGCCGCAGCCATGACCCTCGTGAGCACCAACACGATCGGAAAGCCGGTATCGCGGGTCGACGGCCCTGCCAAGGTGACCGGGCAGGCAAAATATGCCGCCGAATTCAATGTGCCTGGACTTGTCCACGGCTTCGTCGTCTCGAGCACGATCGCCAAGGGCCGCATCAAAACCATCGACCGGAGTGCCGCGCTCGCGGTGCCCGGCGTAATCGCGGTGCTGGCGCATGACAACAGGCCGCACGTCGCCTCGGAGCATGAAAAATACACGGACGAGACGGCCCCGCCAGGCTTGCCGTGGCGGCCACTTTACGACGAGGAGATCTTCTTTTCCGGGCAGCCCGTTGCCCTCGTGGTCGCCGAGGAGTTCGAGACCGCGCGCTTCGCCGCCACGCTGGTCGAGATCGATTACGAGGCGGAGGAAGCAGTCACCGATCTCGATAGGCAACTGGACCAGGCCTTCTCACCGCGGAAGAAGCGACTGCCCGGATGGGATCCGGACCCCCGCGGCGATGTCGACAAGGCTCTGTCACGAGCGCCAGTCAGCATTCGGCACGAATATCGCACCCCGATCGAGCACCACAACCCGATGGAAAATTTCGGGTGCACGGCGGTGTGGGGAGAGGATGGACGTCTCACCGTCTACGACAAGACGCAAGGCGCGCCGAACTGCCACAAATACGTTTGCAGCGTCTTCGGCCTCGCCAGGGAGAAAGTGCGTGTTTTGTCACCATACGTGGGCGGCGCCTTCGGTGCGGGCCTCAGACCGAACTATGAGCTGTTCTTGGCGGTGCTTGCCGCGATTGGCCTGAAGCGCTCGGTCAGAGTCGCGCTGACAAGGCAGCAGATGTTCACGCTCGGCTATCGTCCGCAGACGATCCAGACCCTGTCCTTGGCGGCCAAGCAAGATGGAAACCTGGTGGCGTTGAAGCACGAAGCGATCACCAACGCCTCACGCTTTGAGGACTATCAGGAGCCGATCGTCCCTTGGACCGGCGCACTTTACCACTGTAATGACTCAACCGTCAGTTCCAAGCTTGCCCGGGTCGATCTCTTTACCCCTTGCGATATGCGGGCGCCTGGAGGCGCGGTTGGCGTCTACGCCATCGAATGCGCCATGGACGAGCTCAGCTATGCGGTCGTCATCGATCCTCTCGAGCTCCGCCTCAAGAACTATTCCGACGTGGATCAGAATGAGGACAAGCCCTTCTCGAGCAAGGCTCTGAAGGGCTGCTATCATCAGGGCGCGGAACGCTTCGGCTGGTCGAAGCGAAAGCCGGAACCGCGCTCGATGCGCGAGGGGCGCGAGCTCGTGGGCTACGGCATGGCGACCGGCATCTGGGAGGGATTGCGCGTGCCCGCTAGCGCGAGAGCGAGCCTGGCTCTCGACGGCACGCTCGAAATCGCTACCGCCACGGCCGACATCGGCACGGGCACCTACACCATTCTCACTCAGATCGGCGCCGAGATGCTCGGCCTGCCGCTCGACAAGGTCAAAGTGAAGATCGGCGATTCAGACTTGCCGCCGGCACCGGTGGAAGGCGCATCGTGGACCACCGCGTCGGTCGGCTCTGCGGTGATGGAGGCTTGCGACTGCGTCCGCAAGGATCTGCTTAAGCGCGTTGCCAAGATCAACAATGGCCCGCTCAACGGCGTGGAGCTTGCCGATGTGATTTTCGTCGATAGCGAGATCCGCAAGGCGAGCGATCCCTCGCGCAGCCTGTCTTTGACCGACGTGCTGCACGGGGCGAACGAGCCGATTGTTTCGGAACTGACCTCGATGCCGGACTGGAAGGCCTTTCGGCGATACTCCCACAAAGTCCACTCGGCAGTGTTTGCCGAGGTAAGGCTCGACGAGGAGCTCGGCATGCTTCGCGTCGTGCGCGTGGTCAGCGCCGTGGCGGCAGGCCGCATTCTCAATGCCAAGACCGCCCGCAGCCAGATCATGGGTGCCGTGGTCGGCGGCATCGGCATGGCGTTGCACGAAGAGACGGTGATCGATCACCGCTTTGGCCGCTTCATCAATCACAATTTCGCCGAGTATCATGTGCCGGTGAACGCCGATATCCATGACATCGACGTCATTTTCGTCGACGAGCAGGAGACGCATTTGAACGCGCTCGGGGCGAAGGGCGTCGGCGAGATCGGCATCGTGGGCACCGCCGCCGCGATCGCCAACGCCGTCTATCACGCGACCGGCGTGCGCGTGCGAGACCTTCCCATCACCATCGACAAACTGCTCGGGCTGACGCCGCCTCGCGAGGCCGCCCGCGCCAAATAGACGAGATTCTATTTGAGACCGGTATCCCTTGGTATCGTCTCAGGCATTGGAGAGGCGCGCCTGCAATCACCCTTCACCCTTCCCGCCATGCGACTTGCGCAAGCTTTGCGCGCAAGATCGCGGCGGAAAGCCCTCTCCCATAAGGGGCGAGGGGTTTGATGCGGTGACGCGCTTTTCCCTCCCCTCGTGGGAGGGTTGCTCGACACATTGGCGGCGAGCCGGGTGAGGGGGAAAATGCCGAATACGTGATGGTCTTGCTCTTGCCGTTGGGAAGGCCCAATTTCTGGGCATGTATTCGGTCAAGGAGATCTTCTACACGCTGCAAGGCGAAGGCGCGCAAGCGGGGCGCCCAGCCCTGTTCTGCCGCTTTGCCGGCTGCAATCTGTGGACCGGCCGCGAGGCCGACCGCGAGACCGCGACCTGCAATTTCTGCGATACCGATTTCGTCGGCACCGACGGCGATGGCGGGGGGAAGTTTGCCGACGCAGACGCGCTTGCTGCGGCCTGCCGAAGCGCCTGGCGGGGCAATAGCGGCACGCCGCCCTTCATCGTGCTCACCGGCGGCGAGCCCATGCTGCAGGTGGACGAGGCTTTAATCGCCGCACTCCATGCTGCCGGCTTCGAGATTGCCATCGAGACCAACGGCACGTTGCCGGTGCCGCGTTCCATCGACTGGATCTGCGTGAGCCCCAAGGCCGGCGCCGAACTCGTGCAGCGCTCGGGCGATGAGCTGAAGCTCGTCTATCCGCAAAGCGAGATCGAGCCTTCCGCGCTCGAGCATCTCGACTTCGCTCATTTCCTGCTGCAGCCCATGGATCAGGGCACGATGAAGACCGCCGACAATGTGCGCGCGGCGATTCACTATTGTCTCGCCCATCCCAAATGGCGCTTGAGCCTGCAGACCCACAAGCTGCTCGGCCTGCGTTAATACTTCCCGGCCCTGGTTTGCCGCCTGAAAATCCCCTACACCAGCGCCATGCGCATCTATAAGGAATTCCTGTTCGAGGCCGCCCACTTTCTGCCTTCGGCGCCTCCGAGCCATCCCAACGCCCGGGTCCACGGACATTCGTTCCGCGCCCGCGTCACCATCGACGGCGAGCCTGATCCCACGACCGGCGTGTTGTTGCATTTCGACGATATCGAAGCGGCCCTGGCCGAGGCGCGCGAGGCGCTCGATCATCACTTCCTGAACGAGGTCAAGGGGCTCGAAGTGCCGACGCTTGAGCGCATCGCCATCTGGCTGTGGGATCGCCTGCACAACCGGCTGTTCGGTCTCACCGAGATTCAAATCTCGCGCGACAGTTGCCATGAGGGTTGCATTTATGCCGGCCCGCGGCGCTTATGATGGCCATGGCCAGAAAGAGCGCTAAGCCAAAGCAGCTCGGCAAGCCGACGCCGATTCCCGCGTCGCCCGAGAAGGCGCTGCTTGAGCGCGTGCCGAACCCGCATCCAGAGACGCTCTACGCTGCCCGCTTCACCGCGCCAGAGTTCACCTGCCTCTGCCCGATCACCGCTCAGCCCGACTTCGCCCATCTCGTCATCGACTACGCACCAAAGCGCTGGCTCGTCGAGTCGAAGTCGCTCAAGCTCTATCTCGCGAGCTTCCGCAATTGCGGGACCTTCCACGAGGACGCGACGGTCACCATTGGCAAGCGTATCGCCGGTCTGGTCGAGCCAGCCTATTTGCGCATCGGTGGCTATTGGTTTCCGCGCGGGGGCATTCCCATCGACGTGTTCTGGCAATACGGCACGATTCCCGAAGGCCTGTGGCTGCCGGATCAGGGCGTCGCCCCCTATCGTGGGCGCGGCTGATCGGCCCCTACGCCGCTTTCTTCACCAGCCTGTCGATCTCAATCAGCTCTTCGAGCAGCGCCGGCAGATCGTTCAGCGGCAGCATGTTGGGACCGTCTGAGGGCGCGCGGTCGGGATCCTGATGGGTCTCGATGAACACGCCTGCTACGCCAACAGCGACAGCGGCGCGCGCCACCACCGGCACGAAACGGCGCTCGCCGCCGCTCTGCGCCCCCTGCCCTCCAGGCTGCTGCACCGAATGGGTGGCGTCGAAGATCACCGGCGCGCCGGTCTCGGCGAGGATCGGCAAAGCGCGCATGTCTGAGACGAGCGTGTTGTAGCCGAAAGACACGCCGCGCTCGGTGATGAGCACCTGCGGGTTCCCTGCGCCGATCACTTTTGCCACCACATGGCTCATGTCCCATGGCGCGAGGAACTGGCCCTTCTTCACATTGACCACCTTGCCGGTAAGCGCCGCCGCGGTGAGAAGGTCGGTCTGGCGGCAGAGGAAGGCCGGGATCTGCAACACATCGACCGCTTTGGCCACGGCCGCGCATTGATCGGGCTCATGCACGTCGGTGAGCACAGGAAGGCCTGTCTGCTCCCTGATCTCGGCGAAGATGGGCAGCGCTTCGATGAGCCCCAGCCCCCTCGCGCCCTTCATACTCGTGCGGTTTGCCTTGTCGAACGAAGTCTTGTAGACGAGGCCGATGCCGGCTTTGTCAGCGATCTCCTTCAGCGCCTCGGCGGTCTCGAGCGCATGCACCCGGCTCTCGAGCGCACAAGGGCCGGCGATGAGCGCAAGCGGCAAGTCGTTGCCGAAGCGCGCGGCACCCACCGCAACGACAGGGCTTGGCGGGGGCTTCATGGCTGCTGTCATGGGCGGACCATGGGCGGCGGAGCGTCAGGCGTCAACCGGGTCGCTTACATGCGCAAGCGCGCCGGCCACGTAGGTCGCGCGCACGGCGCGGTCGTCGCCAAGGGTGATCAGCACGAGCAAGGTTTCTTCCAGCGAGCGAGACTGCGCCTCGCGGAAGGCGAGCAGCGGCGTGGCCTTAGGGTCGAGCACCACGATGTCGGCCTCGCGGCCAACCTCAAGCGAGCCGATGCGGTCCTCGAGCCCGAGCGAACAGGCGCCTCCGAGCGTGGCGAGACAAAGCGCCTCGAAGGCCGTGATCGGCGCGGCATTCAGCGCCGCGATCTTGTAGGCCTCGTTGATGGTCCGCAGCAGCGAGAAGCTGGTGCCGGCGCCGATATCGGTGCCGAGGCCGACATGGATCGGCCGCTTCTTGTCCTTGGCCAGGCGCAGGCGAAACTGCCCGCTGCCGAGGAATAGGTTGGAGGTCGGGCAATGGGCGATGGAGGCGTCACGCTCATGCACGCTGGCGAACCCTGAGTCGGAAAACCACACGCAATGGCCGAGAACCGTGCGCCGCCGGACGAGGCCGTAGTGATTGGAGATATCGAGAAAGTCCTTGCGCTCGGGAAACAGGCTCTCGACGAATGCGACCTCATCGCGGTTCTCGGCGATGTGGGTTTGCAGGGTCAAATTTGGATATTCGCGCCCCAGCGCTCCGGAGGCTTCGAGTTGCGCCGGCGTGCTCGATCCGGCCCAGCGCGGCGTGATGTCATAGACCAACCCCCCTTTCCGTGCCATTTCTCGATCAGCGCCTTCGACTGGTCGTAGCTAGACTGCGCGTGTCGCGCAAAGCATCGGGCACGTTGCGGTCCATCATGCATTTCCCAGCAACGAGCCGCAGGTTGCGCCTGAAGCCTCCTCATCGACCGATTGCGGATAGACCGCGCAATAGATGCAAGCCGTGGTCGTAGCGGATCAGCGTGTCGCAGAAAACCTTCGCGACGGCGCGGTCGGCAAAGGCTTCCTCGGCTGGATAGATGTAGTCGTTGACCCATTGCAGAAGCTGCTTGCCCGGAGAAGCGATCATCTCGGCCTGCACATGGGTGTCGATGAAGCCGGTCGACAAGATGCAGCCTGAATAGTCGGTGACCGGAACGTTGCTCGGCAGGGTCGCTCGCACGCTGGCGTAAGCGCCGACGGCCTCGATGATCCCGTTGCGGCAGACGATCAGCCCGTCAGGCTCATGCACGTAGGACTCCGCCGTGTCGATAAGGAACGGATCGCCGGTGAAGCTGACAATCGTGCCGCGCAGCGCCGTAACGGGAGCGTCAGGCATGGTGCAATCTCTGCTAGACTTGGCCAAAGCGGCTACTGGGAGCGACCCAATGCGCGCGATGATACTGAGATGCTTGATTGGCGCCAGCGTCTTCAGCGCCACCGCCCTGCTCGCTGTCGGGTCGGCGCAGGCCAACCCCATCGACGACTGCAATCAAAGCGACGATGCCGAGAAGCAGATCGACGGCTGCACGGAGTTTCTCCAACTCGACCCATTCAGCCCCTATGTCGCCTTGGCCTATGGAAGGCGCGCCGAAGCCTACATTCGCAAGGGCGATCTCGCCCGAGCCGTCGCCGATTTCGATCAGGCCGTGGCCATCGATGGAAGCCAGGCCAGACTCTATGTCGGACGCGGTCTCGCCTACCGTGACAAGGGCGAACTCGACAAGGCAATAGGAGATTTCAGCAAGGCCATCGAGCTCGACTCAAAGTTCGGCGAGGCCTTCATCAATCGCTGCGTCGTTTACGAGGATAAGGGGCAGGCCGATCTCGCCATCGCCGACTGCACCGCCGCCATCGCCATCAATCCGAAGGACGCGGTCGCCTATAACGATCGCGGCGTCGCTCGCGAGAAAGCAGGGAAGATCGAAGGCGCGATTGCCGACTACAGCACGGCCATCGAGCTCGACTCCGGCTATCGCGACGCTTACGCCAACCGTGCCGTGCTTTACGACCACAGGGGCGAAAAAGATCTGGCAATCGCCGATTACCGCGCCGCACTCGCCAAGAATCCCACCCCGCAAGAC
>DATFVP010000157.1:0-12720 GCA_035260285.1 Methyloceanibacter sp. | reverse complement strand
CGGCGGCTCGGCGCAAGCAGCGCACAAAGACGTCAAGCATTGCGCTAATGACTACAAAAAATACTGCCATCAATGGGGACTTGAAACTAAAGGTCTGGAAAACTGTATGCGTAAGCACGGCGACACGCTGACCAACGCTTGCGTCGCGGCGCTAGTTCGAGCCGGAGAGGTTTCACAGGCCGAAGTGAATGCACGGAAAAAACATCTCGGACGCTGAGTCAGGTCATCCGAATAAACACTCGGCTTTGACCATGCCGTCACCAACACCTAGGGCGTGTACTCATACGGGGTTTGCGCCGCTCGCCTTGCAGGAACGAATCCGGTGAAAACCGGTTGATGCAGCGCGTTCATCTGTCTCAAACGAAAGTAGAAAACTATGCAGGAAATTGATCGGCGCGAAATGCTTACGGTCATTCTATGTGGCGGTGCCATCACCGCAGTTGGCCTGACCGCTTTGCCCAAAACCGCAAGATCCCTGCCGCTCGGCAACATCGCGGCTGGAGTTGCAAAACCGGAAGACCTCGTCGAGGAGGCTCTAGTAACGGTTCACGTGCACAAGCACCCTCGCCCTCGACATCGCAACAAACGCTGGCGCTGTTGGTGGCACCGGGGTCGTCGTAGGTGTGGCTGGCGCTGGTAGTAGCGTTTCTAGGTTTGAGCGATGCTGTCAATGCGCTGACGAATGTCCGCCTTTGGGGGCTAGGTGGACATTGATCCAAATCGCTGCTTACCAATCTCGATTTATGAGTACACGGCCTAGTTCTATCGGCAGGCGCTCCCTAGGCGTCCCCCGCGCCAAATGGTGTCCCCCTCACCTGCATCGAAAAGCAAGAGCCTCGGTTCTCCCCGGAGCCGGGGCTTTTGCTAAGAGTTGGTGTTGATCTGGCGGCAGCGTAATTCCCAAGCCCAAAGGGCTGCGCGGGGCATGGCGACTGAGACACTTACAGAAGAAAGCCCCGGACGGTGGATGCCAGGGCTTCTTCCAATCAGTCAAAAGGAGAGACATGAATGATGGTAGGGGACCATCACCACAGTCCGTTACCACTTAGTACGGATTAATCAATCCTGCACATTGACGCGCCGGTATCGAGCTTGGCGAGAATGGCAGCGTGATCCCCAGGCCCAAGGGCAAGGCCCGTTAGTTAGCAGGCTGTTAGCAGGCTGGCGGATCACTACTCGGGCCAGACATAGGCGATGACGAGGCCGCGTGCATATTTTCCAACGCCAACACGGCGATTTCCGGCCTTTCCTGAGTGGTTTCCGCTCACAAGCATTACCTGTCTTTCGTGAACTTCCTTAACTATGCCGACATGATGCTTCATGACCGCGAGCGCGCCGATCGTCGGCCCAACCAATTTGCGCCCGGCGCTGAGACAGGAGATGGCGGTGTTGCCGCCGCAGCCCTTCTTGCCGCTTCGCTGCAGCCAGAGGTTAACCGACTTCGCACACCACTGCCTCTTCCATCCGGTCGGATTGGTGCCGACATCGTTGATGGCATGATCGAGCCAGGGCGACCCCACGTCGCGCATGGCTCCGGTCAGCCCCTCGACACTTGACGGGGTCGGATTCATCTTCGACGGCTGAGCCGATGCCCCGGCCTGTCCCTCGACGCCGGTGGCGTCTGGGCTTGGATTCATCTTCGACGGTTGAGCCGAGGCGGCCATTCCCATCAGACACAACATGGTCGCGGCGAGAAGAATCACTCGCATGGATTTGCTCCTATTGTTCTAGGGAGTTCAGTTTCGCGTGGGCCGAGACATGCCGGGCCAATCCGGCACGAATTTGATTAAACCGGGCAACAATTGGATCAATCGTGGCAAGCGTCGCGACCACTCGCTGCAAGCGAGGAAGGTCACCGCGAAACATGCTAAGAGAGTGGCCATGAGGAAGATGTCGCCGCTGATGGTCGCCATGCTGCTTGGCTTCGGCGCCACGGCACTTGTCGCGGCGGAGCAACCGGCGGCAGGGCCAAGCGGCTTTTCGGCTACGACCGAGAGCGCCGACAGCAAAGGCAAGACCGGCGAGAGCGCTGGGCGCTCGATCAAAAAAACGGTCGGCGGCAAGCCCTTCTGCTTTTAGAACGATCCGGCCCTCACCAAGTCTCAGGTCACGACCACTAACCACCCGAGAAGCCCTCGCATCTACGCGACTCACGCGCTATAACGAAACACGGCCCTGCCTCAGGCGGGGCCGTTTGTGTGACTCGATCCAGGTTTCAGAGGATTAGGCAGTGGCCAATGTCGTAGTCGTCGGCTCCCAATGGGGCGACGAAGGCAAGGGCAAGATCGTCGATTGGCTGTCGGAGCGCGCCGACATCGTGGTGCGCTTCCAGGGCGGGCATAACGCTGGCCACACTCTCGTGGTTGACGGCACCACCTACAAGCTGTCGCTGCTCCCTTCCGGCGTCGTGCGCAAGGGCAAGCTCTCGGTGATCGGCAATGGCGTCGTGGTCGATCCCTGGGCTCTCGCCGACGAGATCGCCAAGATGGAGAAACTCGGCATCGCGATCGGCCCCGACAATCTCCGCATTGCCGAGAACGCGACGCTGATCCTGCCACTCCACCGCGAGCTCGACTCACTGCGTGAGGCGCAAGCCGGCGACGGCAGGATCGGCACCACAAAGCGTGGCATCGGGCCTGCCTATGAGGACAAGGTCGGCCGGCGTGCCATCCGCGTCATGGATCTGCAGGACTTGCCGAGCCTCAGGCCGAAGATCGAGCGCGTCCTCAGCCATCATAATCCTCTTCGCCGCGGGCTCGGCCAGCCTGAGATCGGCGCCGACGCGCTGTGCGCCGAGCTCACGGCGATCGCGCCAAAGGTGCTGCCCTTTGTGGATACGGTGTGGGCGCTGCTCGACCGCGAGCGGCGCTCCGGCAAGCGCATCCTGTTCGAAGGCGCGCAAGGGGCGCTGCTCGACATCGACCACGGCACCTATCCCTTTGTCACCTCGTCGAACACCGTGGCGGCGCAAGCCGCGACCGGCTCGGGCTTGGGGCCAGGGTCGATCAACTATGTGCTCGGCATCACCAAGGCCTATACCACGCGCGTTGGCGAGGGACCTTTCCCCACCGAGCTCAAGGACGACACGGGAAAGCTAATCGGCGAGCGCGGCGCCGAGTTCGGCACGGTCACGGGGCGGCCGCGCCGCTGCGGCTGGTTCGATGCTTGCCTGGTGCGCCAGACGCGGAAAGTCGGCGGCATCAACGGCATCGCGCTCACCAAGCTCGACGTGCTCGACCAGCTGCCAGAGCTTAAGATCTGCATCGGCTACCGGCTCGACGGCCGCGACATTGATTACCTGCCGGCGGCGCAGGCGGCGCAGGCCGGCGTCGAGCCGATCTACGAGACCATGGAGGGCTGGACTGAATCGACCCGCGGCGCCCGATCCTGGGCCGAGCTTCCGGCTCAGTGCGTGAAATATGTGCGCAGGCTCGAGGAGCTGATCGAGGCCCCGGTGGCGCTGCTCTCTACGAGCCCCAAGCGCGAGGACACCATCCTGGTGCACGATCCCTTCGTGGATTGAAAGCCGCCGCTCGGCCACGAACAGGCTACCCAAGACTATAGCGCAGGTTGTGGGCTCGCCCGTATCGGTTGTGGGAGGCCATCATGGGTAGAAATCCAGAAAAGCTCGATTGCGATCTCATAATGCGCGGCGGCATCACCAGCGGCATCGTCTATCCGCGCGCCATCGCCAAACTCGCCGATACCTACAATTTCCGCTCCATCGGTGGCACCTCGGCAGGCGCGATCGCCGCTGCTGCGACGGCGGCGGCTCAATTTGGCGCCAATAACGGCAACGTAACTTTCTGGCCATTTACGAGCTTCCGAAAAAGCTCGCCGAGTTAAAGGACGGGAAGTCCATGCTGGAGCGGCTGTTCCAGCCGCAGCCGGGCACAAGCCGCCTTTTCAGCCTGCTGATTTCGGGACTCGAGCGGGAGGGCAAATTCAAAAAACTCCTCCGCGTCGTCACAACCGGACTCGCAAATTATTGGTGTTATGCAATTGCCGGCGCGGCAGTCACGCTCATCCCGCTCCTTTGGGTGGCGAGCGCCACCGGGCTTGGCGGCGCACGGCACGCGGTGCTGATCATCGCCGCGCTCATCCTTGGCCTGTTGACCGCGATCCTCAGCGTTGCGCTAGGCGTGTTCCGCGACATCCGCAAGCGATTGCCGGCGAACCGTTACGGGCTCTGCTCGGGCTCGAGCGACATGCGGCCCGACAGGGCCGGCGTTCTGCCGCTGACCAATTGGCTGCATGACTTCTTCCAGAGCCTCGCGGGAAGCACGCCGACCGACGACCCAGTGACCTTCGGCGATCTGTGGGGCAATGGCGGCGATGAGAATGCCCCTCGCGATATTGAGCTCGTGTTGATGACGACAAATGTCACGCGCGGCATCTCCCACCGCTTTCCTTTCCTGGAAGGGAGCTGGGGCCAGCTCTATTTCGACAGAAGCGAATTCGACGAGTTGTTTCCAAAATCCGTGGTGGACTGGATGGTCAAGCACGCCGCCGGGATTCGACACGGGGACAGACTCGAAGTGCCCGAGGGTTTTCACCCTATTCCCAAGCCGTCGGACCTGCCGATCCTGCTCGGCGCACGCATGAGCTTGAGCTTTCCCGTTTTGCTGAGCGCCGTGCCGCTCTACGCGGCGAATTTCGAGCGTGCGCCTGAAAATGGCAAGTATTCGCTCGAACGATGCTGGTTTTCCGATGGAGGACTGACCAGCAACTTTCCGATCCACTTCTTCGACGCCCCGCTGCCCGGACGGCCAACCTTTGGCATCAATCTCGTGCCGGACACGGTCGAGACCACGGAAATCGACGAGACTGACGACAGGCTGGAGCGGATGAGCGGACTTGGAACGAAAGCAGCGCCAAGCGGGCAAGCCAAGGGCGAAGGTTGGGATAAGGTTTGGATGCCGAGCAATAACAGCACCGGCATCTCGTCTGCGGCCCGGTTCAACACGTTTGACGACCTGGTGGGATTTTTCGGCGCGCTGTTCGACACCGCGCGGAACTGGGGCGACACCGAGCTCACGGCCATGCCCGGTTATCGCGACCGGGTGGTGCACGTGAAGCTCGGCGAAGACGAAGGCGGACTCAATCTCAGCATGCCGCCAAAGATTATCGAAGCGCTTGGCGAGCGCGGCGAGCGCGCCGGCGAACTGCTTGCCGGGCGCTTTGCGCCGACCCCGACCGGCAACGAAGTTCTAGCCGATCCGAAGACCGGTGCACCCGTGGTCTTGACCTGGGACAATCACCGCTGGGTTCGTTACCGCTCGTTCATGGCCGCCGTGGAGCTCGTCGCCAGGCGCTTTCGGGCGACTTGGTACGATGCGACGACCCAGAAGAATTGGCGACTGTACGGCGCTCTGCTCAACCGCGCGCAAGGAGACCCGCCGGTGAGCTATCCCTTCCATCGCCCCGACCAGCAAAGCTTTGCCGTTGCGGAGACGGCTAGGCTCGTCGACTGGACGACTGGCTGGACGACGGACGATCAAACATTTGACCGCAAGTCGAACCCAGGCCGCTCGCCGCGGCCGAAGCCAGGCTTGCGCATGATGCCGCCAGGGGCGAATGACCCGCGCGCCGATCGAGGCGTTTAGCAACCGCGTCTGCCAATGCTAAGGTCGCTCGTTGGCAGCGATCGTCGGAAGCGTGCATGGTAGACAAATTTCCCTGGAAGGTGGCGTGGATCACTGGCGCCTCTGGTGCCATCTGCGGCGAGATTGCGAAGCGGCTTGCCGCCGCCGGCGTCAGCGTCGCGGCCACGGCGCGGCCGAGCGAGAGGCTGGATGCGCTTGCCGCTTCGAGCGACAATATCAAGGCCTTTCCCGCCGACGTGCTGCAGCCGTATGCCTTGAAGGTGTGCGCCAGGAACGTGGAAAGCGAGCTTGGGCCCATCGACCTCGCCCTGCTCGGGGCCGGCATGTACGTGCCCTTCGACATCCGCAGCATCGATGTCGACGGCTTCCACAAAACAATGGCGCTCAACGTCGATGGTGTGATCAATGCCGTGGCGGCCGTGCTGCCCTCGATGCTTCAGCGCAAGAGCGGCCACATTGCCATCATGGGTTCGCTGTTCGGCTATGCAGGTTGGCCGGGAAACGGCAGCTACGGCGCGAGTAAGGCCGCGGTGATCAATCTCGCCGAGAGCCTCAAGCTCGAATTGGAGGGCGAAGGGATTGCGGTCACCATCATCAATCCAGGCTTTGTCGACACACCGCTCAATGCGTCTTACGACGCGAAGAAGAAGCTCTATGTGATGAGCAAGGAGCGCTGCGCGCGGAAGATCCTCGAGAAGCTCGGCAACAAGCCTTACGAGATCGCTTTCCCTCCGCAGGTGTCAGGCTTCCTCAAGTCGGTTCGCTCCATGCCCCGCGCGTTCTCCTTACCGCTGATCCGCTGGTTCACCTCGCGCGGAAGGCAGGGCTAGCTCGCTCGCTTCTGCCTAATCGGTTCAGCCGGCCGTGACGGCTGCGGCGCCATGAATTCCGGACCGACGTCGTCCTTGATGGTTTCGGCAAGGATGCGGTCGATGTCCTGCATGGCGACGGCGTCGAGCTTCCAGCCCATCACGTCGGCGACCGGGGCGAGCTGATCTGGCCGGCGAGCGCCCCAAAGCGCCACGATCTTATCGCCGCGATCCAGCACCCAGCGCACGGCGAGCGAAAGCACCGTCTTGCCGTAGCGCTCGCGGGCGAAGCGGTCGAGCCGCTCGACGGCCGCAAGATATTGGCCTAGCCGCGGTTGCCGGAATTTGGGGTCGGTTTTTCGCAAGTCGTCGCCCTTGAACTCCGTCCCGGCGGTGATCTTTCCAGAGAGCAGCCCGCGGCAGAGCGCGCCATAGGCGAACACCACCAGGCCGTTGCGCTCGGCATAAGGAAGCACGTCCTTTTCGATCTCACGCTCGAACAGATTGTAGGGCGGCTGGATGGTGGCGAACTGCGCCCCGTTCCTGAAGCGATCCATCTGCTCAGGCGAAAAATTGCTGACGCCGACGGCGCGGATTTTTCCCTCGCGGCGAAAGGCCTCGAGCGCTCTTGCCGTCTCATCGAACGGGACGGAGGCATCAGGCCAATGCACCTGATAGATGTCGATGACATCGGTCTTCAGGCGGCGAAGCGAATCTTCGAGCTCCTGGCGCAATCGCGCCGGCGTCGAGTTGCGCAAGATCTTGCCGCTTCCCCAGTCGAGCCCGACTTTGGTGGCGATGATCGCATCTTCTCTGCGGCCTCCCTGAAGCGCCTTGCCGACCAGTTTTTCGGAGCGGCCGAACCCATAGACCGGCGCGGTGTCAATGAGATTGATGCCGTTATCGAGCGCGGCGCGAATGGTGCCGATTGCGTCGTTTTCCTCCGTGCCGCCCCATAGCCATCCGCCGATGGCCCAGGTGCCAAGGCCGATGCGCGAGGCATCGAAGGGCAAGCTGGCGATCTTGATATTGTCCATTGTCAATTCCTCTCAGATCTCGTCCCTGGCGCCGCCCATCGGCCCAGCGCCAGTTTCACGGGAATTTGAACGCCTGAAGAGGCGCAAGAGATCGGCGGCGTTGCTGTCGCAGGGGTGGCCCGCGTCAGGACAAAAGGTCGCGGAAATAGGAATCGAGCAAGCGGTTTTCGGGGTCTGCCTGGCGGCGGTAGTCGGCGAACAGCTTGAGCCGCTCGGCAAAAGCTTTCTGCGCTTGCTCGCTGGTCAGGAACGGCGTCTGGTTGAACAGCGGCTGGCCGCCGCGGGCGCTGCAAAACTCATTGTAAGCGCGCAGAAACTCCTCCCACTCTGTGCCGCCGGTGGAGGCTGGGTCGATGGAGAGCGTCGGCCCCTCCCAGGAATAGGAGAGCAGCGCCTCGCGGTCCTGCACGATGGAGTAGCCGACGCAAGGCAAATCGCAGCGGTATCCGGTCCGCTTGTCGTAGGCGTCGATGAAGTCGCAATACTCGTCGAGGATCTTGAAGAAGTTCCGCTCTGGGAAGGCCCACATGCTGAACAGATATTTGAACGGCCCGGGATCGCGCGGATAGTTGATGATCTGGGCGTGCGGCCAGGTGGCGTCGCTCCTCACCACACGGACGAGCCCCTGGCGCAGGATGAAGAAATGAAGCTTGTCGGCGGCCTCGCGCCATCTTCGGTTGGTCGTGCGCGCTTTGATCCACAGCGTGATGGCGGGACCGTATTTGCGCCAGAAGCGGTTGCGGTAGGTCCAGCGCCGGCGCGAGACCGGCTGAACGCCTGGATTGTCCTTGCGCAGCTCGACCAACACGCGGCGCACATCGGGGAAGATGTAGTACATCACCGCGAAGCCGTGCGCCTTGTACACCGGGAAGCGCTTGCGGAAATCGGCAACTGACATGGAGTGGTGACGCACACTGAGTGCCGTGGTCGGCCGAACCTTGATGGTCACCTCATAGACAATGCCGAGCAGCCCGTAGCTCGAGCGCATAACCTGCATCTCTTCCGGGTTGTCGCGCTCGTTGATGACGCGGATGTCGCCGCTCGGCGTGACGAAGCGCATGGCGCTCACATAGGAGCTGATCTGCCCGTAACCGCCGGGAAAGGATGAGTCCTTGGTGGCGGCAGTGGCCATGGCGCCAAGGGTAACGTTGCCGATCTCGGTGGTGACGTGGAATTGCAGCCCGCGCTCCTTGAGCGCGTTGGACACGACGATATAGGTGGCGCCTGCTTCCACCGTCACGCTGTCCTCACCGAATTTGAGGATGCGGTTCATGGCCTTCATGTCGACCATGGTGCCGCCGTCGTCGCCGTTCATGCGCGCGGTGGAATGCATGGACCCGGCCGGGCGCACCGGCGAGGGGAAGCGCACCACGCTCTTCACGATCTCGGCGATGTCCTCGGGCGTCTCAGGCGTGACCAGAACTTTGGGCCGGTAGGTCCAAGTGCCGTCCCAACTCCGGATCGTCACACCGTCCTTGATGTCCATTCAGTCTCCCCCGCATGGCGCAGACGCGCCAGACCATAGTGCAAGACGCCGCCAAGTTGCAGTGGGCGGGAATGTGGTTAAGGGCGCCCCTCCAAGGCTATATACAACAGCATCCCCGGCTTGAGAGAGCCGATGTGACATTGCGAGGATTTGACCCAGATCAAGGACCGGGCGGCCCCGGCTCTCGATTTCAAGGCGTCGCTTCGCTTCCGGCTTCTGTGCTATCCACAAGGGCTAAGGGGCGACAACAGCAGCAATTTTGGTGGGGGAGTGGTGAAACAGTATTGCATCATCGGCGCAGGTGCCTGCGGACTCCCGGTCGCTAAGGCCTTTATCGAGCGTGGCATCCCGTTCGAATGCTTCGAGGCGCTCTCCGATGTCGGCGGCATCTGGAACCCGCAAAGCCCGCATGTGGTCTACGGCTCGACCTATCTCAACTCCTCCAAAAAGCTGTCGAAGTACCCGGACTACGATTTTCCGGAGGAGTGGCCGCATTATCTGAGCCGGGCCCAGGCGCAGGACTATCTCCGCTCCTACGCCCGCGAGTTCGGCCTCTACGACCACATCAAATTCAATTCGCGCGTAGCGTCGGCAGAGCGGATCGACGGGCGCTGGCGCATCCTGATCGAAGGCGAGTCGAAGCCGCGCGTCTATGACGGGCTCATTGTGGCCAACGGCCATCATTGGCATCCCAACTGGCCAAGCTACCCAGGCAACTTCACCGGCGAGGTCGTTCATTCCCACGACGTGAAGTCGAAGGAGCAGCTCAAGGGCAAGCGCGTGCTTGTGGTCGGCGCCGGAAACTCCGCAGTCGATATTCTCGACGACGCTGCCCATGACGGGGCGCGCGCCGTGCATTCGATGCGGCGAAGCTATTATTTCTTCCCCAAGCTCGTGTTCGGCAAGCCGACCGACACCTTCATCGACCTTACCAGCCGCTGGCCGCTGCCGCGCAGCGTGATGCGCAAACTTTATTGGTGGGGCATGCGCGTGACCGTCGGCTCGCACTGGCGCTACAATTTGCCTGCGCCAGACCACGGCCTATTCGAGGCGCACCCGACTGCCTGCACGCTCTATCTCGATCACATCGTGCATGGCCGCATCGTGGCGAAGCCGGGTATCGAGAGGCTCGACGGCAGGCGTGTGCATTTCGTCGATGGAACGAGCGAAGAATTCGATCTCATCGTTTATGCTACCGGCTTCCGGCCGAGCTTCCCGTTCATAGATCAAAGCCTCATCCTCGATGAGCAAGGCCGCTCAAAGCTCTTCATCCACACCTTCGATCGCGAGCATGACGATCTGTTCGTGGTTGGCCTGTTCGAGCCGGCGGAAGGCGGCGTGTGGCAGCTCGCTGATTACCAGGCGAAGCTGGTCGCGAGCTTCATCGTGGCGCTTGCCTCAGATCCAAAGCACGCCGCTTGGTTCCGCAAGCTGAAGGCGAGCGCCACGCCGGATATCGGCCATGGCATCCCTTACAGGGACACGCCCTGGCACAAATTCGAGATTCATCACTATCGCTTCCGCAAATACATGGCCCGGCTGCTCAGGAAATTCGGGGCGAGCGCAACAGCGCCATTGGCGGGAGCTGCCGCAACTCCGAGCGCCGAGAGCGCAGCTGCCAAAGCACCGCTCAGGCTCGCTTCGTGACGAGGGGGCCATGAGCGCAAGTTCTCAGCCAGCCTCCTTCCGCGCCGGCGGATTCAGAGCCATCCGCTTCGGAAGCAACTGAAATCGTGTGACATTTCGCCTTGGCCACAGCTTGAGGCAACCCTGCCTTGCTCTTGCCTCGGTATCAGCGCAAACTTTAACGGCTGACGCGAGCAAGTTTCAGAGGGAGTCGCGGGAGCGCCGCCACGATTTTCGCATTCGGGACGTGGCGCGTTCGAAATTGTAGGGGGTTCATCGAGCATCAGGAGCGAGTTGTGAAGTTGTCCTCTCGCGCGACGCTTGGCCTTTTCTCGGCCGCGGCCATGGTTTGCATGGTTGCGACCGCGCCATCGCGCGCGGCTGAGCCCGACGGGCCTGCGGCGCTGATCGGTCCGGCGGAAGCTTTGCGCATCGCCATCGTGACCCGCGTCGCCGAAAAAGGTTCCAAGGCTGCCAGCGAATACAAGACGCTTGCCGACTATTATTCGGCTCCGGACGCCCATGCGCTCTGGGTCGATGAAAACGGCCTGAACCTCCGCGCCAAATCGGTGATGGAGGAAATCGGCAAGGCCGACGACTATGGACTGCGCGCCTCCGACTACGCGCTCCCGAGGATCGAGGGCTTCAATCCGAAATCATCCAACGCTACAGGCACGCTCGCCGACGCCGAGATCAAGCTCGACCTTGCCGTGCTGCGTTACGCCCGCGATGCCCGCGGTGGCCGCTTCGATTGGACGCGGCTCGATCCCGATCTCGACCCCACGCTCGCGCTTCCCGATCCGCTGCAGGTGATGGAATCCATCGCCATCCGGTCGGAGCCCGCCGCCTATCTGCGCAGCTTCCAGCCGGACCAGCCGCAGTTCGAGGCCTTGCGCAAGGCGCTGATTGCAGCCCGCGGCGGCCATGTTGTCGACGACGTCGTCGTGAGGATCCCTGATGGGCCGGTGCTCAAGCTTGGCATCGAGCATGAGCAAGTTGCACTGCTCAGGAAGCGGCTCGAGGTACCTGCGACCGATGGAGCCAGGGAGACTGTGTTCGACTCAGAGGTGGAGCAGGCGGTGAGGCGATTCCAGGAAGAGCGCGGCTACCGGCCCGACGGCCTGGTTGGACCCGGCACGCGGCGCGTGCTCAATGGCGAGCAGCAGCGCTCTTCGAGCCCGTCGAAAACGAGGCTCATCCTGCTCAACATGGAGCGTTGGCGCTGGCTGCCCAACGACCTCGGGCGGTTTTACGTGACCGTCAACGTCCCTGAATTCACGCTCAGGGTGATGGAGGAGGGCAAGCCTGCCTTCACCACGCGGGTGGTGGTGGGCAAGCCCGACAAGCAGACGCCGATCTTCTCCAACGAGATGCAGGAGATCGTGTTCAATCCCTATTGGAACGTGCCGAACTCGATCAAGATGGAGGAGCTGCTACCCTCGATCAGGGGAGGCGGCGATTTCTTCTTCGGCGGAGGCGGCGGCTGGGATACGTCGGTGTTTGCGCGCAACGGTCTGCGCGTTGCCCTCGGCACCAAGGAGGTCGATCCGTCGATGCTCGACTGGAGCCGCATCGATATCCGCAGCCTCAACATCTATCAGCCGCCTGGACCCGACAACGTGCTCGGCACCGTCAAATTCCTGTTCCCCAACAAGCACGACGTCTACATGCACGACACGACGCAGAAGAACCTGTTCGCCAAGACTGTGCGGGCCGAGAGCCATGGCTGCATGCGGGTGCAAAACCCCGACCAGCTTGCCACCACCTTGCTCAGCAAAGACCAGGGCTGGACCGCGCAAAAGGTAGCCTCGACAATCGAAAGTGGCGCCGAAGACCAGCATGTGGCGCTCAAGCAAAAAGTCCCGGTCTACATCACTTATTTCACGCTCAAAGTGAACGACGACGGTTCGTTCACGACCTATAACGACATATACGGTCATGACGCCCGCATGGCGTCGGCCATGTTGGGCGAGCCGATGGCCTACGATCCGTTCCCGCCGATGGTCGAAGAAATCGCTGCTCCGGTCAACCGAGTGCAGGAGCGAATGGTCCGTCAGCAGCGGCGCGGCAGGCCCCCAAACAGCATCGCTGATGCTATCTCCGGCTTCCTGAACAACTGACCGCAGGCTCTAAGCCTCGGCGAGGATTTCGGCCTC
>DATFVP010000156.1:0-4675 GCA_035260285.1 Methyloceanibacter sp. | reverse complement strand
GGCACTTATTTCGTGCGGCTCGGCAAAAGCCAGTCGATCATGGGCGCGCTTTATAAGGGCGTGCTCGCAACCGGAGTTCTGTCACTCATTCTGCTCTGGCCGCTCACCTCCTGGCTCGTCGGCATGGACACGGTAATGACCGTCGGCGATCTGACCTTCACCGGCAGGTCGTTGTTCCTGTGCGGGGCGGTGGGGCTCGTGATCACGGCGCTGATCGTGGTCATCACCGAATACTACACCGGCACCAACTATCGTCCGGTGCAGTCCATCTCCAAGGCCTCGGTCACCGGTCACGGCACCAACGTCATCCAAGGCCTCGCCGTGTCGATGGAAGCGACCGCGCTCCCGGCGCTTGTCATCATGGCCGGCATCCTCATCACCTATGGCCTTGCCGGCCTGTTCGGCATCGCCATTGCCGTCACCACCATGCTCGCGCTCGCCGGCATGATCGTGGCGCTCGATGCCTTCGGCCCGGTCACCGACAATGCTGGCGGCATCGCCGAGATGTCCGGCATGCCGAAGGAGATCCGCAAGACCACCGACGCGCTCGATGCCGTCGGCAACACTACCAAGGCGGTCACCAAGGGCTATGCCATCGGCTCGGCCGGTTTGGGCGCGCTCGTGCTGTTCGCGGCCTATACCGAAGACCTCAAATATTTCGCGGCAAACCCCGACAAATTTCCCTATTTCCAGGGCGTCGATCCCGTCTTCACCCTGTCCAACCCATACGTCGTCGTAGGCCTCTTCCTCGGCGGATTGCTGCCTTATCTCTTCGGCGGCATTACCATGACGGCCGTGGGACGCGCGGCGAGCTCGATCGTCGAGGAGGTCCGCCGCCAGTTCAAGGAGAAGCCCGGCATCATGAAGGGTACTGATCGCCCGGACTACAAGCGCGCGGTCGATCTCCTGACCCGCGCCGCGATCAGGGAGATGATCCTGCCGTCGATGCTGCCGGTGCTTTCGCCCATCGTGTTCTACTTCGTGGTCAATGCCATCGCCGGCAAGAGCGCCGCCTTCTCCGCGCTCGGCGCCATGCTGCTCGGTGTGATCGTCACCGGTTTGTTCGTCGCCATCTCCATGACGGCCGGCGGCGGTGCCTGGGACAATGCCAAGAAATACATCGAGGACGGTCATTATGGCGGTAAGGGCTCTGAGGCGCACAAGGCCGCGGTGACCGGCGATACCGTCGGCGATCCCTACAAGGACACCGCCGGTCCAGCCGTGAACCCGATGATCAAGATCACCAATATCGTGGCGTTGTTGCTGCTCGCAGTGCTCGCGCACTGAGAGCGAAAGCGCGGGGCTTACGGGCCTCCGCCCGGGATGCTTCCCGGCATGCCGCCCTGGTTTTGACCCTTGAACATCTTGCGTTGCGAGATGTTGCCGAAGATCTGCTCGAGCACGCTCAGGTCCTTGCCGCGCGCCGGCGTCTCGTCCTTTGCGTATCGCACCACGATGCCGTCCTTGAGCCCGTATTGGGCGACGTTGTCCACGGTCGCTTGCCGATTGAAGTAGACGGCCACCACTTTACGGTCGATTTCCCAGGGTTTGAAGAACGCGTAGGATTTTTGCGTGGTGGAGATGTAGTAATAGGCTTCGCCGTTGATCGAGCTCGTCGTGTCAGGGGAACCGAGCGTAGTCATCACTTGGTCCTTGGACATGCCGGGCTGGACCTGAGCGAGGTCGACATCCATGAACACATGGCCATGCCGATCGATCTGGGCGCCGCAGCCGGTAAGCGTGGCGCCAAGGAGCGCTGCCGCAAGGCAGGCACCAAGAGGCCGTTTCGACCATAGGCTGATCGGCTCATCTCTATGCACCGCGACCTGACCCTCGATGAACCCCGTGCAAACGCAAGCGGCGAGACAATGCCAGCAAGCTGAGAAGCGCCCCCTGACGTGACCCCTCTCGACCCCCTGATGCGCTGGCGCTCCGAGGCGAGCACCACCGAAAAACTCTATGGCGCGATTGTGGCGCAGACGCGGCTCCCTGTTTTCTATCGGAGTTTCGGCGTCTCGGACACGCTTGAGGGGCGGTTTGCCCTGCTTGCGCTGCACCTTTTCGCTGTGCTCCACCGCCTGAAAACCGAGGGGTCTGAGGGTTGCGCGCTTGCGCAGGACCTCGTCGACCGTTTCAGCCAGGACATGGAGACCGTGCTCAGAGAGCTTGGGGTCAGCGACCTGCGCGTGCCGCAGTCGATGCGGCGCCTTGCGGCTGCAAGCAAGGGCCTGTTTGAGGATTACGAGACCGCTCTTGCCGCGGGCCAAGTGTCTCTTGCGCACGCCATCGCCGCGTCTTTGCCGGGCGAGACGGAAAGCGCGAAGGTTAGCAGCAAGGCGCTCGCATCCTATCTATTGGCTTCAACCGAAGCCCTCGACCGGCAGGACATTGTGTCTTTGCGGGCTGGCGTGGCGGATTTTGCAGAGGCAAGCGTAAAACCATGAGGAAATTGCCGAAGACCGTGCAGGCGGTCTCTCCGCCGCTTTCAAGGATGCTCCGCGTCGATGAGCTGAAAGAGGGCGAGGAGGGGACAATCCAGGTCAATCGGGCTGAGCGGGAGATAATCGCGAAACTTCTCGATCTCCGCGCGCTCGACCGCCTGACCTTCGCTTTTCGCCTGAACCGGCGCGGGCGGGGACGCCTTGCATTGCAGGGCACAGTTGCGGCCGCCGTGACCCAAACCTGCGTCGTCTCGCTAGAACCGGTGGAGAGCACCCTCGAGGTCCCGGTCGAGGTCGAATTCTGGCCCATCCCCTTGATCGACGACCTCGCCGCTAGCCCCGACGAGGCGGCAAGCCACGGCACGCTGGACTGGCCCGAGCCGATCGACAGTGGCAAGATCGACCTTGGACCTGTGATCTATGAAACGCTCGCAACCGCGCTCGATCCTTACCCGAAGCGTGAAGGCGTGAGCTTCGAGTGGTCGGAGGCCAGCGACTCAGGCGCCGAGGGGAAGCAGGCCGAGAACCCCTTTGCCGCCCTCAAGCGACTGAAATAGCGGCAATTGGCGGCATTTCGTCTCGTCAAATTCAGGTTGTCACTCTATTCCATTTGAGTATGTTCGAGGCCACTTCAGGGGGCTCATCCAGCCGCTTGGGCTGGGATTAGCAACGTCTTTCCTTTCGGCAACGGCACCATATGGCTGCTCCAGTCACCATAGCGCTCGACGCCATGGGCGGCGACCATGGACCGAGCGTGATCGTCGCCGGCGCGTCGATCTCTCTTGTCCGTCACCCCGACACGCGCTTCCTGCTGGTGGGCGACGCTCGCCGCATCGAGGCCGAGCTCAAATCTCATGCGGCGCTCGGCGCCAAGGCAGAAATTCTGCACACCGACGTGGCGGTCGCCATGGATGCGAAGCCGAGCCAAGCGCTGCGCAAAGGTCGCAGGCATTCGAGCATGTGGCTCAGCCTCGAAGCGGTGCGCGACGGCCGCGCCGACGCCGCGGTGTCGGCCGGCAACACCGGCGCACTGATGGCCATGGCCAAATTCTGCCTGAAAACCATTCCCGGCATTGACCGCCCGGCGATCGCCGTGCAGTGGCCCACGGTCGAGAGCGAATGCATCGTGCTCGATGTCGGCGCCAATGTGGGCGCCGATGCCCGCCAGCTCGTCGAGTTCGCGCTGATGGGCGCGGCCATGGCCAGGGCCCTATTCGGCATGGAGCGGCCGACCGTCGGTCTCCTCAACATCGGGGTCGAGGAGGTGAAGGGCCTCGATGAGATCAAGGCTGCCGCCACGGCTCTGAAGGACACGCCGCTGCCGATCGAGTTCCGCGGCTTCGTCGAGGGCGACGAGATCGGCCATGGCGCCGCGGACGTGGTGGTGACCGACGGCTTCACCGGCAACATCGCCTTGAAGACCGCAGAGGGAACCGCTAGGCAGATCGGCGAATATTTTCGCGCTGCCATGAGGCGGTCGCTTCTCGCGCGGTTCGGTGCCGTATTGGCGCAGGGCGCCTTTCGCGCGCTGAAAGAGAAGATGGATCCTCGCCAGCTGAACGGCGGCATTTTCCTCGGCCTAAACGGCATTGTCGTGAAGAGCCATGGCGGCACCGACGCCACCGGCTTCGCCTCAGCCGTCGATACGGCCTACGACATGGCGTCAAGCGGCGTGGTGAAGCGGCTGGCAACCGACGTTGCCCGCTTCCATGCCGAGCTCGAACATGATGGTGCGGCGTGAAGCCTCGGGAGTAGCTGCCGGTGTTGCGGACCGTCGTTAAGGGATGCGGTGGATACCTGCCAAAGCGGGTGTTGACCAATGAGGACCTCGCCAAGGTGGTCGACACCACCGACGAGTGGATCGCCACGCGCACCGGGATCAAGGAGCGGCGCATCGCGGCAAAGGGTGAGCTCACCTCCACCATGGGGACGGCGGCGGCTCGTGCGGCGCTGGCCAACGCCGGCATGGACCCTCAGGACATCGACCTGATCGTTCTTGCGACCTCCACCCCCGATCAGACCTTCCCGGCGACAGCGGTCACCATCCAGGCCGATCTCGGCATCACGCAAGGAGCGGCCTTCGACGTGCAGGCGGTCTGCTCGGGCTTCGTCTTTGCCCTCACCACCGCCGACAATTACCTGAAAAGCGGCGAATTCCGCCGGGCTCTGGTGATCGGCTCGGAGGCCTTTTCCCGCATTCTAGACTGGGACGACCGCGGCACCTGCGTGCTGTT
>DATFVP010000155.1:0-6836 GCA_035260285.1 Methyloceanibacter sp. | reverse complement strand
CAGCTCGAGCTCGTCGACCTTCTTGAGCAGCGCTGCGTTGAACACAAGCTCCGGCTGCCGCTCGAACGGCATTTCCTTCTTCGGCTCCTCGAAATTGACGAACACCGAGAGCTGGTCCTGTACGATGCGGGCGGCGAGGGCCACGGTGTCCTCGGGCCGCACCGAGCCGTTGGTCTCGATTTCCATGGTGAGCTTGTCGTAGTCGAGGATCTGGCCTTCGCGAGTGTTCTCCACGCGATAGGAGACCTTGCGCACCGGACTATAGAGCGAATCGACCGGGATGAAGCCGATCGGCGCATCGTCAGGACGATTGCGTTCCGCCGGGACATAACCCTTGCCGGTCGAGGTGGTGAACTCCATGCGGATCGATGCGCCCTGGTCGAGCGTGCAGATCACGTGATCCGGATTGAGGATCTCGATGTCGGCGCCGGTCTCGATGTCGCCGGCCTTGGCCACGCCAGGCCCTTCCTTCTTCAGTACCATGCGCTTCACGCCCTCGGCATGCTGGCGGAGCGCAATTTCCTTGATGTTGAGGATGATGTCGGTGACATCCTCGCGCACGCCGGCGATCGAGGAGAACTCGTGCAGCACGCCGTCGATATGCACCGAGGTGATCGCTGCGCCCTGAAGCGAGGAGAGCAACACGCGGCGAAGCGCGTTGCCGAGGGTAAGCCCGAAACCGCGCTCGAGCGGCTCAGCCACGACGAGAGCGAAACGCGCCGGATCGCGACCGGACGAGACGTTGAGCTTGCTGGGCTTGATGAGATCTTGCCAGTTCTTCTGCAGCACCTGGAGGGCCCTTTCCTGGTCCTTAAGCGGGGCCGCCTGGCCCAGCTTGCGAGAATCCGCGTGTAACATGAGGACTTTTGCCTTCCCTTAGACCCGTCGCCGCTTGCGCGGGCGGCAGCCGTTGTGCGGGATCGGCGTTACATCGCGGATGGTGATGATTGTGAAGCCCGCGGCTTGCAGCGCACGAAGCGCCGATTCACGGCCCGAGCCCGGCCCGCGAACCTCGATTTCAAGATTCTTCATTCCGTGCTCCATGGCCTTCTTGCCGGCGTCCTCGGCGGCGACCTGTGCCGCATAGGGCGTGGATTTGCGCGATCCCTTGAAACCCATGGCCCCCGCCGACGACCAGGAGATGGTGTTTCCTTGCGCGTCGGTAATGGTGATCATGGTGTTGTTGAAACTTGCATGCACATGAGCGACGCCGGAGGTGATGTTTTTCTTTTCCCGGCGGCGAACGCGTGTCTTGTCTTTGGCCATGCTTTATTCCCGCATCTTCACAAATTGGCTCCGGCCGAAGATCACGCTTCAGCCAAGCTCGATTGAAACTCTTACTTCTTCTTGCCAGCGATCGGCTTGGCTGGACCTTTGCGCGTGCGCGCATTGGTGTGAGTCCTCTGGCCATGCACCGGCAAGCCGCGCCGGTGCCTCAAGCCGCGATAACAGCCAAGATCCATCAATCGCTTGATATTCATTGCGACATCGCGCCGCAAATCGCCCTCGACCATGTAGTCCCGGTCGATCACTTCGCGAATCTGAATGACCTCCGATTCGGTTAGCTGGCTGACCCGCCGCTCAGGTGGAATGCCCACTTTAGCTAGGATCTGCTTGGCAAAGGTATCGCCAATGCCATGGATATAGGTGAGCGCCACCTCCACCCGCTTGTTGGACGGGATATTTACACCTGCAATTCGGGCCACGAAGCTTTCTCCTCGAAGCACGCCGTAACGTGCTGAAACCTAAGCAATTCGCAATGGAACGCAGCAAAACCAACCTCGGGAAGGCACCGCCCCCGGGACCGGTCGTTTCTATCCAGAAATGGGTCGTGCCCTATCTAGCGATTCCACTTGACAAGGTCAACCGGGGGTCTTGCCGGATTTAAGCTTTAACCCCATCCAACGCCTGCCCGATGGCCCGGCGCACCTCACCGATTTCAGCCATGCCATCGACGGATTCTAGCTTTCCCTGATGTTTCGCATAATAGTTGATCAGGGGCTTGGTCTGGGCGTGATAGGCCTCGAGCCTCGACCGGACCACCTCCTCATTGTCATCGCGCCGCCGCACGAATTCCCTCGAGCCGCAGCGGTCGCAAACGCCGGAAACCTTGGGCGTCTTGAAGTCGTCGTGATAGCCCTCGCCGCAATTGGCGCAGGTGAAGCGGCCGATGATGCGCTTGACAAGGGCATCGTCGTCGACCTGCATCTCCACCACCGCGTCGAGCGTCTTGCCCCGCTCCGCCAGTAGCCGGTCGAGCGCCTCGGCCTGGGCGATGGTCCGGGGAAAACCGTCGAGAATGAAGCCCTTACCCTCTCCGCCCTTATCCAGCCGCTCGGCAATCAACCCGATCACGATGTCGTCGGGCACGAGCGCGCCCCGCTCCATGATGGCGCCGGCCTTGCGGCCAAGCTCGGTCCCGGCCGCCACCGCCGCCCGCAACATGTCTCCGGTGGAAAGTTTGACGAGCGAACGGTCGGTCTCCAGCAGATTGGCCTGGGTCCCCTTGCCGGCGCCGGGAGGACCAAGCAGGACCAGGATCATTGCCGCCGCGCTCCCCTGAGCTTGGCCCGCTTGATCAGCCCTTCATATTGATGGGCCAAGAGATGGCTCTGAACCTGAGCCACGGTGTCCATGGTGACGCTCACCACGATCAGGAGCGAGGTGCCGCCGAAATAGAACGGCGCG
Organism: Methyloceanibacter sp.; assembly: GCA_035260285.1. Lineage (GTDB taxonomy): Bacteria > Pseudomonadota > Alphaproteobacteria > Rhizobiales > Methyloligellaceae > Methyloceanibacter. The sequence goes on along the minus strand of DATFVP010000155.1, from coordinate 4,148 downwards.
CCGGCGTACGAGACGAGGATCTCAGGCAAGACGCAGACGGCGGCGAGATAGATGGCGCCCACCACGGTGATGCGGGTGAGCACGTAATCGATATATTCCGCCGTCCGCTCCCCCGGCCTGATGCCGGGCAGAAAGCCGCCGTACTTCTTGAGATTGTCCGCGGTGTCCTTCGGATTGAACACGACAGCCGTGTAGAAGAAGGCGAAGAAGATGATTAGCGCAACATAGATGAGGATGTGCAGAGGCTGGCCCTGCCCGAGCAAGGTGGTAACCGTGGTGAGCCATTCCGGCCCCTGGCCAGCGGAGAAATTGGCGAAGGTGATGGGCAACAACAGGAGCGAGGAGGCGAAGATCGGCGGAATCACGCCGGCGCTGTTGAGCTTGAGCGGAAGGTGGGAAGAATCGCCCTGGAACATGCGGTTTCCGACCTGGCGCTTAGGATATTGCACGAGCAGTCGCCGCTGCGCGCGCTCCATGAACACGATCACGGCGATCACGCCTACGGCCATGATAATGAGCGCGAGGATCAGCCCGGTCGACATCGAGCCAGTACGGCCGAGCTCGAGCGTGCCGAGCACCGCATGCGGCAGCCGCGCCACGATGCCGGCGAAGATGATGAGCGAAATGCCGTTGCCCACGCCCCTCGCCGTGATCTGCTCGCCAAGCCACATCAAGAAGATGGTGCCGCCGACCAGCGTGATCACCGTAGTGATGCGGAAGAACAACCCAGGCTCGAGCACCACATTACCGGCGCCTTCCAGCCCCACGGCGATACCATAGGCCTGCAGCGCCGCGAGCAGCACCGTGCCGTAGCGCGTGTACTGGTTCATCTGCCGGCGTCCCTGCTCGCCCTCCTTCTTCAACTGCTCAAGATGCGGGGACACCGTGGTGAGCAGCTGGATGATGATCGACGCCGAGATGTACGGCATGATGTTCAGCGCGAAGATCGCCATGCGGCCAACCGCGCCACCCGAGAACATGTCGAACATGCCGAGCAAGCCCGACTGGTTCTGCCGGAAGACTTCCGCCAAGGCGGTCGGGTTGATGCCGGGGATCGGGATGTACGTCCCGAGCCGGTAGATGAGGAGCGCGCCGAGGGTGAACCAGATGCGCTTCTTGAGCTCGTCCGCCTTGGCGAAGGCGGCAAAGTTCAGATTGGAAACCAGCTGTTCGGCAGCAGAAACCATGGCCGAGCTCTCTTCCGTTACGACACTATCGAGCGAGGTGGGCGGCCGCTCGCGGCATTTCTAGGGCACGGCCAGGCCAACCGATTGTGATAGGCCACTCTGGCAAGCCCTTAGGACTTGTCCTTCTTCCCGGCTTGAGGCTTCGACTGCTTCTTGTCCTCGCCCTCGCCGGTCATTTCCTTCTTTGGCGCCTTGGCCTGAGCCTCTGCGGCCGGCCCACCCTTCGACTTGGCAGCCTTGGCCGGCTTTGCCTCCTCGCCCACCGCTTGCGCCTCGTCCTCAGCCTTGGGCGCCTTGCCGGATTTGCCCTTGGCCTTCGCAGCAAGAGCCTCGCGCTTCTCGGCACGCTTCTTGGCTTTGACCGCATCGGCGGCCGGAGCCTCGCGGCCGGTGATGGATTTCAGCGTCACCGTTCCGCCGGCCGCTTCCACGGCCTTGATCGCGCTGCCTGAGGCACCGGTCACCTCGAAGGCGAGCTTGCTCTTGAGCTCTCCATGTCCGAGCAGGCGCACGCCGTCCTTGGTGCGCCGGATGAGGCCTGCTTCCTTCAACGCATCGACGGTGATCGGCTGCTTGGCATCGAGCAGGCCGGCATCGATCGCCGACTGAACGCGCCCGAGATTGAGCTCGTTGTACTTCTTGGCGAAGATGTTGTTGAAGCCGCGCTTCGGCAGGCGCCGGTGGAGCGGCATCTGGCCGCCCTCGAAGCCCTTGATGGCGACGCCTGCGCGAGCCTTCTGGCCCTTGACCCCGCGTCCGGACGTCTTGCCAAGGCCTGAGCCAATGCCGCGGCCGAGCCGCTTCTTGGCTTTGGTGGCGCCGTCCCGGTCCCTGATCTCATTCAGCCGCATGATCTCTACTTTCCTGCCTCCTCGTCCACGATGCGCACGAGATGATGAATCTTCGCGACCATGCCGCGCACCTGCGGACTGTCGATCAGCGTCCGGCGCTTTTGTCTTTTGTTGAGCCCGAGCCCGACCAAGGTGGCGCGCTGAATTCCGGGGCGCCTAATCGGGCTGCCGATCTGCTCCACCACGATCGTCTTTCTGTCGGTCGTCTTGGCCATGTTTCATTACCTTTCGGCGCTTCCCGCTGACCTAAGCCTCAGCCTGGCCGACGCTCTCGCCGGCGCCGTCTCTCCGGCGCGACACGATCTCGCTCACCTTCTTGCCGCGCCGAGCCGCTACGCCGCGCGGGCTGTCCTCATGGCGGAGCGCATCGAAAGTCGCGCGCACCATGTTGTAGGGGTTCGAGCTGCCGAGCGACTTTGCCACCACGTCCTGGATGCCGAGGGTCTCGAACACCGCGCGCATCGGGCCGCCGGCGATAATGCCGGTGCCGGCCGGCGCCGCGCGCAGGATCACGCGGCCAGCGCCATGCTGTCCGGTCACGTCGTGATGCAGCGTACGACCTTCGCGCAACGGCACCTTGACCAGGTTGCGCTTGGCCGCCTCGGTGGCCTTGCGGATCGCCTCTGGCACCTCGCGCGCCTTGCCGTGGCCGAAGCCGACGCGGCCCTTTTGGTCGCCGACGACGACGAGCGCAGCAAAGCCGAAACGCCTTCCGCCCTTCACCACCTTGGCCACGCGATTGATGTGCACGAGCTTGTCGATGAATTCGCTGTCGCGCTCACGCTCCTCGCGGTCCCGTCTCTCACCGCCTCTGCCGCCTTTACGATCTGCCATGACCTTCGGTCCTTTAGAAATTCAGCCCTGCCTCGCGGGCAGCATCGGCAAGCGCCTTGACGCGGCCATGGTAGAGATACCCGCCGCGGTCGAACACGACGTTGGTGACACCCGCCTTCAGCGCTCGCTCGGCGACGAGCTTGCCAACGGCTTGCGCCGCTTCCAGGTCGCTGCCCTTCTTGAGGGCGCCCTTCAGATCCTTATCCAAGGTCGATGCTGCGACCAAGGTGCGGCCGGCATTGTCGTCGATCACCTGGGCGTAGATGTGCTTGGAGGAGCGGAACACCGACAGGCGCGCGCGACCGTGCGCCTTACGCTTGAGCGTATGGCGCACGCGATGTGCACGCCGCATAAATCCTTCGTTCAAAGCGCTCATGGCCGATCCTGCTACTTCTTCTTGCCTTCTTTACGGAGGATGTACTCCCCCGCATAGCGGACGCCCTTGCCCTTATAGGGCTCCGGTGGCCGGAACTTTCTGATCTTGGCCGCCACCTGTCCCACCTTCTGCTTGTCGATGCCGGTGATCACGATCTCGGTCGGCTTCGGGCACACCACCTGGATGCCTTGCGGAATGGGGAAGATGACGTCATGGCTGTAGCCGAGCTGGAGCTGGAGGTTCGATCCAGCCATCGCGGCCCGGTAGCCTACGCCGGTGATCTCGAGCTTCTTGGTAAAGCCCTCGGTCACGCCGGTCATCAGGTTCGAGATCAGCGTCCGCGACATGCCCCACATGGCACGCGCGTTCTGCGTGTGGCGTGGCGTGACCTCGATGCCGCCATTCTCGAGCTTGGCAATGACGTCGTCCACAAGGACGTGCTTGAGCTCGCCCTTCGGGCCCTTCACCGCCACCTCCTGACCATTCACCGAGACGGTGACGCCCTTCGGGATAGCCACTGGCTTTTTGCCAATACGCGACATCGAAATCGCCCTTCGTCCGTAAGTCCTAGAACACGCTGCACAGAATTTCGCCGCCCACATTTTCGGTGCGGGCGCGGGAGTCAGACATGACGCCTTTCGGCGTCGAAAGTATGGAGACGCCAAGGCCGTTGGCGACGGTCGGCAGATCGCGCACCGAGGAATACACCCGCCGTCCCGGCGTCGAGATGCGCTTGATATCCTTAATCACCGGCTCGCCGTCGAAATATTTGAGCTCGATGTCGAACTCGGACCGGCCGCCGTTGTAATCGACGCGCGCATAGCCGCGGATGAAGCCCTCCTCGACCAGCACGTCGAGCACATGCTCACGTAGCCTGGAGGCGGGCGTTGTCACCTTGGC
>DATFVP010000154.1:0-4135 GCA_035260285.1 Methyloceanibacter sp. | reverse complement strand
GTCTCAGCGTCCGTCTTCTCGACAAAAGCGCCCTCGTCCTTGGTGAACAGGTCGAATTTCGCGGTGCCCACGGTGAGGGTGGCCTTGGCGCCGTCGCCGAAGGGATAGCCCATCTTGACGCTCACCTCGTTGGTGACGTTGTCGGCAGGCCAGCGCGAAATATAGAAGTAGACCGGCCCGCGCTTGATCTTCTTGGGCGTCGTCTGCTTCGGCTGGGATACGGCGAAACAGACCTTTGGTGTGCCGGAGGCGGCATAGGCCGACCACTCCTTGAATTTTTCCAGGAGCGTTGCGTTGTCCGCCCAAGCTGACGTGCAGCCTAGCGCGGCAATGAAGCAGAGAGCTCGAACGGCTCGGCGCATTTCCCCGTCCCGATTCGTCGTGAGCAGGGGAAAGCATACATATTTGATCGCGCCTTGGCCAGGAGAGGGCGTCAAACCCGCCTCTTTCGGCGGCGCGGACCGCCTTGCACATGCTCGACTACCGGCTCAGGGAGGCTACCGCCTGCCACCGGACGGCTGGCGAAGCGGCCGAGGCTGCGCAACCGATCGTACATGACGATGGCGCCCGCGGTTGCGACGTTGAGCGAGAAGGCGGTCGGTATGCGGACGAGATGATGGCAGCGGGCGATCACGGTGGCGCTAAGCACGCCGCGTTCAGGCCCGAGCACGTAGGCTGCCTGCAGCGGGTGAGGGAATGCCGGCAACTCGACCGCCTCGTCTAGGAGCTCGATGCCGACCAACCTGCAGCCGCGCGGCAGGCGCAGCTCGTCGATGCTTTGCCAATGATAGAGGGGAAGGTGCGAGGAGGCTCTCGATGTGTCGGCGATAGTGTCCATGACGCGCGGATCGGCGCCGATGGTGAAGGCGAAGCTTGCGCCGAAGGCGTGGGCAGAGCGAAGCAGATTGCCGAGATTGACGGCCTTAGAGGCTCCCTCGATGCCGATGGCGAAAAACCCTCGGGCGGTTGCTGGCGGGGATTTCACGGCGCGTTTATGCCATAAGCGGCGGCTCGGCAGGGCAGGCGAGCGAAGGCAAGGAAGCAGCCATGCGCGTGGCGCAGTTCAGAGAGTTCGGCGGACCGGAGAAGCTTCGCATCGAAGAGGTCCCGGATCCGACGCCCGCAGAGGGGGAGCTCGTCATCCGCGTGGCGGCGGTTGGGCTCAACTTCTTCGATACGCTTCAGTTGCGCAACCGTTATCAGGTGACCCCAACGCTGCCCCATTCGCCTGGCGGGGAGGTGGCGGGAATCATCGAAGTCTTGGGCCCCGGCGTTTCAGGTCTCGCCCCGGGGCAAAGGGTGCTGGCCTCGATCGGCGGCAATGGCTGCCGGCAGAAGGTGGCAATCAAGGCGAGCAGCGCAGTTCCGATCCCCGATGGGGTCAACGACGAGGCCGCGGCCGGCATTCCCGTGACTTACGGCACGGCGCTTTACGGACTTAAGGATCGCGGGCGGCTGAAGCCAGGCGAGACCGTCGCTGTGCTTGGCGCGGCCGGCGGCGCGGGGCTCGCGGCAGTCGAGATCGCCAAGCTCATGGACGGGCGCGTCATCGCCGTAGCCTCCTCAACCGAAAAGCTTGCCATCGCCAGGGCGCATGGTGCTGCCGAGGGCGTCGACTACCAGACGGAAGATCTGAAGATCAGGCTCAAAGAGCTGACGGGAGGAACCGGCGTCGATGTGCTCTACGACTGCGTCGGCGGGCCTCACGCCGAGCCAGCATTACGCGCCATGGCATGGGAGGGACGCTATCTCGTGGTCGGCTTTGCCGCCGGCGAGATCCCGCGCTTTCCGCTCAACATCGTGATGCTCAAAGGCTGCTCGGTGGTCGGCGTGTTGATGAGCGGCTTCGTCGCGCGCCATCCGGACAGGCAACGGGCAAACATGGTCGAGTTGCTCGAATGGTGCCGGCTCGGGAAGATCGTGCCGCATATTCACGGGGTCTTTCCGCTTGAGGAGACGGCGAAGGCGCTCGGTCTCATCGAGGGGCGCAAGGTCACCGGCAAGGTAATCGTCAACCCTCAGCTTTGACTGCGTCACCCCGGCGAAAGCCGGGGTCCGGTTTATCTTGGCACATTCCGCGCCGCTGGATTCCGGCTCGCGCCGGAATGATCCCTACGTTGCCTTGGGCAGCTCTTTGTCCAGCGCGCGCGCCGCGGCAGCACGATGGGTCGGGGTGATATGAGCCGAGACGAGCGCGAACACCGCCGTGAACAGGGCCGCGTCGTCGGCAAAGCCGAGCCCGGCGATGATGTCGGGAAGGAAATCGAAGGGCAGGATGAAATAAGCGATGGCCGCGAGCAGCATACCTCGGACGCGCATCGGTGTGGCAGGGTCGAGCGCGCAGTAATAGCCGGCGACAATATCCTCGACGAACGGAATCTGGCCAGCGAAGCGCCTCAGCTTCGACCAGAAATCGGTGCGTGCCCGCTTCTCCCACTCGGCGAATTTGCGCAAAGAAATCTCCTTGCCGAGAGCCGCATTGCGGAGATCGCTCGCATTGTCAAAAGCCATCATGGTCGTATCCTCGCCAGGCACGAAGAAGCCAAAATTCCACAATCACATAAGATGGGCTTGGCGCCTTCGCAAGAAGTCAGAGTCATGGACGCAGCATAGGGCCATTCGCGCCTTGTCAGGGCGCCGTCCTCATGCGAAGCAGCCGGCCATGGTCAACCGCATCCTCTTTGTCTGCCTCGGCAATATCTGCCGCTCGCCAATGGCCGAAGGCGTGTTCCGCCGTGTGGCCGAGGAAGAGGGGCTGATCGACCGCTTCGAGATCGATTCGGCGGGTCTTGGGGATTGGCATATCGGCCAGGCGCCGGACCATCGCGCCCAGAAGGCGGCACGGTCGCGTGGTGTGGACATCTCCAGCCAGTCGGCAAGGCAAGTGGTGGATGAGGATTTCGACCGGTTCGACCTTGTGCTCGCCATGGACGGCTCGAACCTTGCGGAGCTCAAGGCCCGCGCGCCGCGTGAAGCGCGCGGCAAGATCCGTCCCTTTCTCGATTTCGCGCCTCAGGTCGGGACAAAGGACGTGCCCGATCCCTTCTTCGGTGGCGCCGAGGGCTTCGATCACGTGCTCGACCTGATCGAGGCGGCGTCGCGGGGTCTGCTTGCCTCGTTCACCGGCAAGGAAAAGGTGCGGGCGAAACGCGGCGCCTAGACCTCGAGCGGATAGGCGGCTTCAACCACGTAAGGACCGCCGCCGACGGAGGCGCGCGAGGAGAACAGCACGAAGCGGGTCACCTCGAATGGCTCGCTCGAGAACCCGCCTTGGCGCTCAAGATAGGTTGCGACGGATTCAGAGCTCGTGCCTCTCAAGCGCGCCACGGTGACGTGGGGCGTATAGTTGCGCGGCTCCGGGGGCAGACCGGCCGCTCGCGCTGCGCGCTCATGCGCCCGCTGCAAGGACTCAAGCGCGTTGCTCGGGGCAATGCTGGCAAAGATCGCCCGGGGTTTGCGGCCGCCGAAGCTACCAAGCGCATCGAGCCTAAGCTCAAAAGGCGAGGCGGCGATATCTCCAAGGCCGTGCGCGAAGTCGCGCGCCGTGGTGCCGTCGACGTCGCCGAGGAAGCGCAGCGTCACATGGTAGTTCTCGGGATCGATCCAGCGCGCCCCGTTGAGGCCTGCGCGCACGAGCGTCAACCGGCGCGCCACGGCAGCTGGTATCTCGATTCCGGAAAACAGTCTCGGCATTCCGCGGGTGCTCGGCGAAGGCTCAAGGGCAGGGATTGGGATAGGTCAGATGAAGTTGCTCGATATCTTGGATTACTGCGTCGAACAATCTGAGCAAGCAACCCTCAATATCGATTTTGCGCGAGGGCCATTGCCTATCTCGTAGCGGCCGAGCCGGTCGAATAGCCTTTTGCGTGAGCCAGGCGGAAGCGCGCCGCCCCTAATATTTGCCGGTGAGGTAGCCTTGGCCGAGCGGCGAGGACGTGCAGTGGTGCCACCCGATGCTTAGGGTAGAGGTGAAACATCTGGCCGGAGGAAAGACTCTACGGCCCGCCACGGTGAAAGCGTTAGCGCATAGGCGGCCAGCGCAAACCAACCCCAAAGCGAATTCACCTTAAGTTAGAAATTGCGGACGATACTTCCCCTTGAGGGGAGACGTTCGTGAAGTTATTGCCATTCATCG
>DATFVP010000153.1:0-3147 GCA_035260285.1 Methyloceanibacter sp. | reverse complement strand
GGGCCGGGCTCTCTCCACCTGGACTTGGGGAGGGGCGAGGAACTGTGGCTGTTGCAGCACGCGCCGCACCGCCTTCGATGGCGCGGCCGCAGGCGCGGGCACCGCATCGATCGGTGCCTGCACCTCTTGCGCCGCCACGCGCTTTCCGCTCGGACGGTCGATCGGCTCGACATAGTACTTAGCGTAGACCCATCCACGCTGGCCGGTCGCCGGATCGAAGACCTGGAACCACTCCTGTTGAGAATCGACGAGATGCAATTCCTTGCCGACGGCAAGATAGGAGACAACCGGCGCTGAAACGGAGGGCCCGTTATGCACGGTGGCGCCGCGGATCACCTTGACCCACATGGCGCTCTCGTCCGCGGCTTCGTCCTTGCTCTCATCCTTGGCTTCAGAGGTCGGTTCCTTGGCTTCAGAGGTTTGCGGGAGCGCGGACTCAAACATCTTCTCGACCGTTGGCGCGAGCGGCGATCCCTTGAGCGTAGCGTGCTCCATACTGTCGGTTGCCGAAGGACGGAAGGCGATGCCCTGCACCGTCCGGTTCTTCGGCACTATGGACACGCCCCGCTCCGAGGTCATCGGATCAGCAGTGGCAGGAGTCGCTTGGTTTGTCTGTGGGGAGTGGGGCGGGTAGCCGGCGAAAACGACGCCGACCAAGCACGCAGACAGGAGCAGCCTCTTCATGGCGCAATCCCGAACGGTGCCCACCGTCTTGAGCAAGCTAAGCACCCAGCTTGAGAGATTCAAGCGCGTCTCGTGCTTATTGCTTCAAAAGCATTGAAGGCCGATCCGGACAATCGGCCGGCGCGTGACCCGCTCTCGGGCGTGAGGTGAGCGCATCACCTCAAGAGGCTGATTTTGCTGGAACAGGCCTTGCAGCTGGTACATCGCCAAGCGCCGAGATGTAGAAGTCCAGGATCTCGCGCGTCATGCGCTCCACAGTGAGCCGCTTGGCCACATGTTTCTGCAATTGAATGGCCCGTCCGAGAAACGGTTTCGGGTGGGCAAGAAACGCGCGCATCTGCTGGGCAAGTGCTCCAATGTCTCCGGGCCTGATGAGGGGGGTGTCGGTACCTTCCACGATTTCCGGGACCCCGCCGACTTCGGTCGCGATCAGCGGCATTTGCGCGGCGGCCGCCTCGAGCACCACATACGGGAAGGACTCGGCCCGCGACGGCACTACCACGCAACGGCCGCGGGCAAAGGCGGTTCTGGCCGGCAGCGAGCCGGCAAAGTTCACCATGTTTTCTATACCGAGCTTTTGCGCCAAGCGCTTGAAATCGGCCTCATCCGGGCCGGTGCCGACGATCACCGCCGTTGCCGGGTAGACGGCACGCTGGGCGGCGAGCGCGGCGAGCATGATATCGACGCCCTTGAGCGGCCTGAGCTCGCCGACAAAGACGAAATCGGCAGCATCGTCGGCAAGCCTCGGCTCGTAGAACTCATGCGGGTAAAGGCCGTTCGGCACGATACAGACCGGGCAGGTGGGCCTGCCTATGAACTCGCTGAAGCGGCGCGCCGCAAATAGGCTTTCGAAGATGAGGCCATCGGTGAGTGGCGCGAGCCTCCGCTCGGCGTTCACATAGATGCGGCCGGTCATGGTGGTCGGCGCATGATGCAGGCTGCCGCCATGCGGCGTGTAGAAGGCGCCGACGCGCTTGGCCTTCCGCTTGAGCGCGCGCGCCGCAAGCCGCGCGTAAGAGCCGCCTTTGGCGCCGTGGCCATGCAAAACATCGACGTCGAGGCCGGCGGCAAGCCGCTTCACCCTGCGGTAGGCCTGGAAATCGCCGGGGCGGATTTGCCGGGGCATGGGGCAGCGCGCCACGCCGAGTGTACAGAAATCCGTCAAGCGCTCGAGCGCGCGCGCCGCATTCTCCCCACCGGTCTCTGAATCGCAGATGACGCCGACCTGAAGCCCGAGCTCAGCCTGGCCCTTCACCAGATCGTGGACGTGGCGGAAGAGGCCTCCGATCGGGGCCCTTAAGCAATGGAGAATACGGAGAGAGGCGGTCACGGTGCAGCAAACTGCGGTTTGGGTGACGGTTCGCTTGAGGTTTAGAAGAACCGCACCACCCCGTAAATAGCGGCGCCGCACCTGCCAAAGCGTGCCGAAGCGAGGCGGGCTTTAACAACTTAGTTACGGGGCGGGCGCTCTAATGGACCCGCAGGCGAGGGCATTCGGTCTTCCGAATTAGCCTGCGTGGGGAACCCATGAAACCGTTCAGCCTGCCGAGGCGGGATCCGCTTCGGGCCAACGAAGAACAAATGTCGGGGACGGCCTTACGGCCGGCGGCTAACGATCTTCGCAGCTATTTGCAGCAAGGATCTGTCCTTGGAAGCCAGGCTCCAAATAAGAAGCCCGAGCCTAACGGCTCGGCGCCGCCCAAGCACGCCAATAGCAGTGCGCCTACGACGCCCGCGCTCACCTCGCTCGATGAGGTTCTCGATCACCTTCAGCTTCTTGCCGAACAGGACGCGCCACGCGCCGTCCTCGTCATGGCCGCGAGACCAGAGGTCGACGCAAGCCGCGAGGCGATTGCAGTCGCGCGGGCGCTGCTTCCGCAGGCGCGGCTCAGGGTCCTGGTCGATCTGACGCGCGGGCCGAACGCCGTATCGGACGAGCTCGGCCTCCCGCGCACGCCGGGCTTTGCCGAGCTCGCCGCCGGAACTGCCGGCTTCGACGAGATCGTCCATGTGGATGAAGAGACGCCGCTGCAGGTCATCCCTCCCGGAGGTCTGGCGGTTTGGCCCAGCTCAGGCACCGGCAGCAAGCGGCTTGCCCGCATCTTCGAGGCCCTGGCGCAGGCCTACGACGTCATCGTGCTGCACGCCGACCGTGGCACCGCGCTCATGCTCCGGCCGATCCTTGCAGGCCGATTGCAAAGAATTGTCGCCGTGCTCGCGCGTGGGCAGAGCAAGAGGAGCGACCCCTCTTTACTCGAGCTTGCGGTCTTCGGTTGCCCGGTCTTAGCTTACGCGCAAGGCGAGGCCGAGCGGCGCCGATCCCTTCTCGGGAGGGCCGCGCGATGGGCATGAAGGCGGCCATGACCAGAGCCGCCTTGAGCGGTCTCTATCGCAGCGGCGCTCACCGGCTGCTCGCACCCTATACTCAAGGGGCCGGCGTGATCTTCACGCTCAATCAAGTGC
>DATFVP010000152.1:0-2473 GCA_035260285.1 Methyloceanibacter sp. | reverse complement strand
CACCTGCTTCTGCGCATCGCACAGCGTGTCGCCGGTGCGCACGTCCTTGAGGCCCGCCAGCGCGACGATGTCACCGGCATAGGCTTCCTTGATGTCCTCGCGATTGTTCGCGTGCATCAGCAGCATGCGGCCGATGCGCTCCTTCCGCTCCTTGGTCGAGTTCACCACGCCGGTGCCGCTTTCGAGGCGGCCGGAATAGATGCGGCTGAAGGTGATGGTTCCGACGAACGGATCGTCCATGATCTTGAAGGCGAGCATCGCCAGCGGCTCGCTGTCGGACGGATTGCGCACGACCTCGTTGCCCTTGCTGTCGATGCCCTTGATCGGCGGCACGTCGAGCGGCGACGGCAGATAGTCGACCACCGCGTCGAGCAGCGGCTGCACGCCTTTGTTCTTGAACGCAGAACCGCAGAGCACCGGAAAGAACGCGCCGGTGATCACCGCCTTGCGGATGAGCTTCTTGAGGGTCGCCTCGTCGGGCTCCTTGCCTTCGAGATAGGCGGTCGTCGCATCATCGTCGAGTTCGACCGCAGCCTCGACCATCTTCTCGCGATATTCCTTGGCCTGCTCGAGCATGTCCGCCGGGATGTCGATGTCGTGGTATTCGGCGCCGAGCGTCTCGTCGTCCCACACCACGCCCTTCATGCGGATCAGATCGACGAGACCCTTGAACTGCTGCTCGGAGCCGATCGGCAGCTGGATGGCCACCGGCTTCGCACCCAAGCGGTCGACAATGTCCTTGAGGCACTGGAAGAAGTCCGCGCCGACCTTGTCCATCTTGTTGCAGAAGACGATGCGCGGCACCTTGTACTTGTCGCCCTGGCGCCAGACCGTCTCGGTCTGTGGCTCAACGCCCTGGTTGCTGTCGAGCACGCATACCGCGCCGTCGAGCACGCGCAGCGAGCGCTCGACCTCGATGGTGAAATCGACGTGTCCGGGGGTGTCGATGATGTTGAGCCGGTATTTCTTGCTCTCCGGCGGCCAGAACGCGGTGGTCGCGGCCGACGTGATGGTGATGCCGCGCTCCTGCTCCTGCTCCATGAAATCCATGGTGGCGGCGCCTTCGTGCACCTCGCCGATCTTGTGGCTCTTGCCGGTGTAGTAAAGGATCCGCTCGGTCGTGGTCGTCTTGCCGGCATCGATGTGCGCCATGATGCCGAAATTGCGGTAGTCTTCGATGCGATGACTGCGGGGCATGCGAATTAAGTCCTTGATCTCTAGTTAGCCGTCACCAGCGGTAGTGCGAAAACGCCCGATTGGCCTCGGCCATGCGGTGCGTATCCTCGCGCTTCTTGACGGCGTTTCCCCGGCTGTTGGACGCGTCGAGCAACTCGGCCGAGAGCCGCTCCGTCATCGTCTTCTCGTTGCGCTCGCGCGCAGCGGCGATGATCCAGCGGATGCCGAGCGCCTGCCGGCGGGTGGTGCGCACCTCGACCGGCACCTGGTAGGTGGCGCCGCCGACGCGCCGTGAGCGCACCTCGATCGACGGCATGACGTTGTCGAGCGCCTGCTCGAACACGGAGATCGGGTTCTGCTTGGTCTTGCCCTCGATGATCTCGAGCGCGCCATAGACGATTGTCTCGGCCACCGACTTCTTGCCGGCCCGCATGATCGAGTTCATGAACTTCGAGACCACCAGGTTCCCGAATTTGGGGTCCGGGTTGATCTCGCGTTTGTCGGCACTGTGACGGCGGGACATGGGGTCGTCCTTGGTCGTTTCTACGTTCGTTTCGCGGCCACGGGCCGCGGCTTGTCTCTCGATAACCTCGATCGCGCTTGGCGCGCCGGGGACTTACGCAAAACGACCCAATTACTTGGGTCGTTTTGCTCCGTATTTGGAGCGCCTCTGCTTGCGGTTCTTCACGCCTTGGGTGTCGAGCACGCCGCGCAGGATGTGGTAGCGCACGCCCGGCAGGTCTTTCACGCGGCCACCACGGATCATCACCACCGAGTGCTCCTGCAGATTGTGGCCCTCGCCGGGGATGTAGCCGATGACCTCGAAGCCGTTGGTGAGCCGCACCTTGGCGACCTTGCGCAAGGCCGAGTTCGGCTTCTTCGGCGTCGTGGTGTAGACGCGCGTGCACACGCCGCGTTTCTGCGGGCTCTGCTGCAGCGCCGGCACCTTCTTCTTGGCGTGCTGCGTGATGCGCGGCTTGCGGATCAGTTGATTGATGGTCGGCATTTTCCCGCCTGGTCTCGCTTCAACTCGGTCTCGCTAACTTGGTCTCGCTCAGTCTCGCCTTGCCTCTTCCCTGGCCTCGCCCAAGGCGAAGGCAGGCATGAGGGCGTCCCAACGCGCAAAACGGAAGAGCGCCTTCCGCTCCCGGTGCGTTGGCGCTCACCCGTTTGACAGAGGACCGCGCCGCGCGAACGCGAGGCGGTCATGCACTTCTCACCTGACAGTCGGTCGTCAGAGGCAGCGTCTGAGCTTCATTCCTCGAGGCTGGTGACGCCCCTCCGCAGCCACAAGAGA
>DATFVP010000151.1:0-8882 GCA_035260285.1 Methyloceanibacter sp. | reverse complement strand
CCGGTTGCGAGGCCAAGGCCGCGCCGCCACCAGCTCCTGTGCCGGCGCCGGGGCTGGAGCCGGCTTCGGTTTCGGCTTCGCAGGCGCTGGTTCTGATGTCGCCGCTGCCTTCGCCGTTGCTTCAAGCTGCTTCGGTTTCAGATTTTCCGGCGCCGGCAGGAGCTGGCGCTGCCGTCGCACCTTGCTGTCCGGTCTGAGATCCCGGAGGAGGAGCGTTCCCCGGCGGCAAGGGCGGCAACACGCTCTGAGATTCCGTTGGCGGCGCACCGTACCCATAGTCGGCGCATGGCTTCCAGGACCAACACACCGCGTTCGCCTGCAGCGACAGGGACAACAATGCCGAAACTGCTAGGGGGGACAGTTAGCAGAAGAGATTTTGCTTCCCCCTCCTTTACTTCTCGGTTCTCGTGCTCGCGCAAGGAGCCGTCGCGTTGACCGTGCTCACTTGCTTCGCGTGGGAGCGGAAGCGGCTTCGATACTGACGATGACACAAAGCCCCAGAGGTGACGGCGACCGGCTTCGGTCACCTTGCACCCCCGCGTGCAAGAGCAATCATAGCTCAATAGTTGGACGTAGCAGCATACGGATTTATCGAGCTTTTGAGCCAGATCGGTCGAGCTCTGCCACAATTTCACGCGCGAAATCGGTGAGCGACGGATCCCGCGCGCCCATCACCAGGACCATGTCACCGGCGCGGGCCAATTCGGCGATGCGCGTGGCGAGCCAGGCGCGGGACGGTGCGAACTCCGCCTTGATGCCGTTCTCGGCAATCTCCTCGACAATGTCGGCCGCGGAAAAGTCACGCCTAGCGGTGCCGCCCGCGTAGAACACTTCGAGCATCCACAAGCGATCGCCTGGCCGGAGCTCGCGGGTGAAGGTGTCGACGAAGTCCCGCCTGAGAAAGCGCGTGGGCCCATAGCCGTGCGGTTGATAGATGGCGAGCACCCGCGAAGCGTTGAGCTTCGCCGTGGCAAGCACTGCGGCGATCTTGTCGGCGTTATGGGCGAAGTCGTCGACGACGGTGACGCCGCGGGCGGCGCCCACAGTCTGAAATCGCCTCCCCACGCCCTGAAAGCAGCTGAGCGGCCCAACCATGTCGGCGAGCGGCACATCGACAGAGCGCGCGGCGGCGATGGCGGCAAGCGCATTGGCGACGTTATGCCGGCCAGGCACCGGCAGCGCGAAGGCAACGTTATCGACGCTGAAGCTGCTGCCTGAGGAGGTAAGCTCGACACTGACCCCGCGAATGCCTGCGCGCGGTCCGAAGCCGAAGCGCAGCGCACCGCCGGCGAGCGCATCGAGATTTTCATCCTCTCCAACCACCAACGCCTCGCGGGACCGGGCTCGCAGCACGGCAAACATCGCCGCCACCTCTTCCATCTCCTTGTGGTCGCGCTGCAGATTGAGGATGACGCCGAGCGCCGGGGCATAGCGCACGAGCGAGCCGTCGCTCTCGTCAGCCTCGACGACGAGAAGATCCGAGCAGCCGGCGAACGCGTTGCCTGGGAGCCCACGTGCCTGCAGCAGGCGCAAATCTCCGCCGGTGATGACGGAGGCGTCGCGGCCCGCGCCTTCCAGAATCTCGAAGATCATCGCCGTCACGGTGGATTTGCCGCTCGTGCCGCTCACCGCCACGGTGCGATAAGAGGCCACGAAGTGGGCGAGCAACTCGGAGCGGTGCACGATGGGAATATTTTTGGCACGCGCCGCGGCGAAGTCCGCCACCTTTTCCTCGACCGCGGTCGAGACGATGAGTGCCGCGCAGTCGTCGGTGACGCCGCTCCCATCCTGGGGCATGATTTCGATGCCGAGGCGCTGAAGCTGAATGCGAAGCTCGGCGCGCTCGTCACGGTCGAAGGCGCGGTCGCTGCCGCTGACGCGCCCGCCCATCATTGCCTGGAATTGCGCGAGGGCGCTCATGCCTGAGCCGCCGAGCCCCGCGTAATGGAATCGCCCTGGACTCTTTGGGTCGGGAATGACGAGATCCTCGGATTCCGCGATCAGCACGTAGTCGCCTTCGCGCATGCCGGCGAAGAGGCAACAGATATCGGCGTTGGAGAGGCGCACGCAGCCGTGCGAGACGGGCCGGCCGAGCAGAGGCTCGTGATTGGTGCCGTGGAGATAGATGTAGCGCTCAAGCGAATCGTGGCCGGGGCCGCGGTTGACGCCCTCCTCCAGTCCAT
Organism: Methyloceanibacter sp.; assembly: GCA_035260285.1. GTDB lineage: Bacteria > Pseudomonadota > Alphaproteobacteria > Rhizobiales > Methyloligellaceae > Methyloceanibacter. The sequence continues at coordinate 6,699 of DATFVP010000151.1, read as the reverse complement.
CGAGGGTAAGAATGCGGGTGAGGATGAGATCGTCGTCGCGGGGCTCGCCGCGCCACGTCTCTCCGGTCGGCTCGCGAGACACGAACACCGAGCCTTGTTCGGCGCCCTCGCCGATCCGCCGGTGCACGCGATGCCAGCCCGGTGGCGTTCGGTAGGAGCCTTCAGCCCCGCCGATGCCGGCGGCAGCGGTTGAGACAGGCCAGACGGCTTTGGCGGCACCATTCTCGAGCCAGACGGCGCGTTGGCGCTCGACGTCGACCACGAGCAGGCGAGAGGGAAGCTCCGGCGGTGCGCCACGCCGGGCGAGCGCCGCACGGGCAAGACCGAGGGCACGCGCGGCGAGGTTTGGATCAATGGGAGCGGTCATGGGCAGCGCACTCTGCCACAGGACGCGCGCAAGGGCAGGACGAATCTCCCTGTCCGCAGGCCCGGTTAGCCTAAGCGGGGCTTGCCCTTAGTGTGAGCGGAAGGCAGGGCTCGAATAGAGCAAGGGCGGCACATCCGAGGAGGCCGGCGATTGCGGAATGTAAACGCCGCTCGACTGAATGTCGCCGCTGTCGATCCCGTAGGCCTCAAGCCCCGGGATCACCGGTGCCTTATCGGGATCGGAAAAGACTGCGGAGCCATCAGGATTTTGCGGGCTTTCGCTATTCGCATCAAATCCGAGCGCAACGCCCGGCCGAAGGAGCGCCGCAATTGCAGCCAAGATCCATGTTGGTCGAGGCGCGCCCCATGACGAATGGACGCAAGGCACCCTCGCCTCTCCAGAGACCTCAAGCAGGGATGAATTTCAGCGAAACGCCGTTGATGCAGTAGCGCAGGCCGGTCGGCTGCGGACCGTCATTGAATACATGGCCGAGGTGACCGCCGCAACGGCGGCAACGAACCTCGTCGCGCACCATACCGAAGGTGTAGTCGGTGTCGGTCTTAACCGCCCCTTCGATGGGCTCGTAGAAGCTCGGCCAGCCGGTACCGCTGTCGAACTTGGTTTTCGAATCGAAGAGCGGCAGGTCGCATCCGGCGCAGGCGAAGGTGCCAGTGCGGTGCTCGTTGTTGAGCGGGCTGGTGAACGCACGCTCGGTATTCTGCTCGCGCAACACGGCATATTGCTCCGGCGTGAGCAGCTTTCGCCATTCCTCCGGGGTGTGGTTAACCTCGAAGGTGCCGGCGACAGCCTCGCGGCGGCCGCCTATCAGGCGCCAGCCGAGCAGGCCGGCACCGGCCGCAGCAACGGCGATGACCCCAAGATTGATCTCGCGTCGGGTGAAAGCCATGAGATATCTCCTCAATGTCGGGAGGCGTGGGAGCGCGGGTCGCGTTGCTCGCCCGCGCTTTTCGTCTCATCGAGGCTAAGATGTCGAGCCGCCACCGACAATTCAACTTGCGCGCACGGGCTTTCACATGCGCTTGACAGGAGGCGACCTCAGCCGCTCGCGCCTTAGCCGCGTGAGGCGATCTGCGTTTCCGGAATCATGATGACGCAGCGCACCCCCTTGGCTGGAAAGGATAGCTTCACCTCGCCTTCGAGCGCCTTTCCCACCACGCTTTCGATCATGGCGCGGCCAAATCCTGACCGCTCGGGCGTGCCCACCGGAGGCCCGCCCCGCTCTTCCCAAGTGAGCTTCAGCTTGTCGGACTCGCAAAATTGCCAATGGACGCGCACGCTGCCGCGGCCGCTGGACAGCGCACCGTATTTTTGCGCGTTTGTGGCAAGCTCATGCAGAGCGAGCCCGAGATTCTGCACGGCCTCCGGCTTCAGCATCACGTCCTCGCCGTCGATGACGATCTGGCTTCCGGATCGATCAATATTGAGTTGCTGCTCGACCAGAGTGCGCAAGGACGCGCCATGCCAATTGTCGGCGACGAGCAAATCCTGCGAGCAGCCGATGGCGACGAGGCGCGCGCCGAAGCGGTCGAGGAAGTCGTCGATCGTCTTGGTGCGCGCGGCAGTCTGCCTGGCAATCGCTTGGATCACGGCCAAGAGATTCTTTGAACGATGGGTCAGCTCGCGGAGCAGCAGGCGAAGCTGGTTCTCAGCCTCTTTCCGCTCGGTGATCTCGACGGCGACGGACGTAGTGCCGATGACGTCTCCCTTGTCGTCATGCAGAGCTTCAGTCAACAGATAGTAGGATCGCCTGCGCCCGAACATCTCGAAATTGGCTTCGATGGTTTGCGACTCTCCAGTCTCGATGGCGCGCCGCTTCGCCGCCACGAAGGAGTCGGCAGCCTCGGTCGGCAAGATCTCGGCGTCGGTCTTGCCGAGCAGGAATGCCGAGTTGACGCCGGATGGCGGATTGTGAACCCAGGTGAAGCGCATGTCGTTGTCCTGGGTGAACACCATGATCGGCGATCCGCGGAGCGCGATCTCGAATCGTTGCTTGGCTTCGGCGAGTTCCTTGGTGCGTGCTTCAACCCGCTCTTCGAGCTGCTGACGCGTCTCCTTCAGCTCTTCAAGCGTGCGCAGATGCGCCGCGATCTCCGACTGGAGACGGTCGCGAGACGGACGCTTCACGAGTTCCGGCGTCAACCTCCAGATCACGATCGCCGCGGTGAGAGCGATCAGGGCACTTAAGGACTTGAGCACGGCCACCAGCCCGTGCACCGGCCCGAACAGCACGGAGGCGAGATGGGCGAGGCCGGCGCTGGCGAGAAACAGGATGAACAAGGCGAGCAGCGCCTGGTCGGCCCGGCTGCGGTCCTCTCTCCGGTAATAGAGAAAGAGCAGAGCCGCAGGGATTAGGAAAAACGAGACGGCGATGATCGAGTCGGCGAAAGCATGCAGCGAGTCGAGTCCCGAGGTCACCGCTTGGGATTGCGTGGCAGGGTCCCCTGTGCCGAAGAGGGCGGTGAACAAGCGCGCCATTTTTGTATCTAAGCCGAAACCGCTACGCCGGGCGCCAATGACGAGGTGGCCGCATTTGCCTCCGGCAACCCCTAGTCCTCAAGGTTTAGAACACCGTTAGAACGATTTTGTTCTCGAACTTTCAAGGATTTTCCGCCCGACGCTGCCAGCTTAGGAACTTTTCGGCCGGGAAGGGTTTGGGTTCGACGTTCGAGCGCTCCCCAGCCCCACTCCTCCCCGCGGCGATCGAACCCAAAACGCCCGCAGCCGGCCAACGGTTGCGGGCGTTCCCCTTCAACCCCACAGGCAACCGCGCCTGCCGCCAGAGCGGAGGCCCCTGGCTCCTAAGCCGGCGAGGGGGGAGAGCTACAGAAGCGCGGCGATCAGGGTGATGAGGAAAATGACGATGAAAATAAAGAACAGGATGCGCGCGATGCCAGCCGCTGCCGAAGCCACGCCGCCGAATCCAAACACGCCTGCTACCAACGCAATGACCGCAAAGATGAGCGCCCAAGTGAGCATGTCACACTCTCCATGTTGGATCGCCGGCTTTCAGGGATGCCAACTTGAACCAGCGCCCCCCGGAACGCGCGGTCTTCCGTTTCCGTTCCAAGCGAAGATGCGCGGGAGGTTGAGCATCCGTCAAGAGCGTGTCCAGAAACGCGCAACCACGCCGAGCAGATCCTGTCCGGTGAAAGGCTTGCCGATCAAGGGGGCTCCCTGGTGCTGCTTGGGCAGCTGCTCACGCCCATAGCCGCTCACAAAGGCGAAGGGCACCCTCCTCGCAAGCAGGGCGTCGGCTACGCGGCCCACCGGCTCTCCGCCAAGATTGGCGTCGAGCAGAGCGCCGTCCACTTTCTCGCTTTCGAGCGTCCGCAGCGCGTCGCGCACCGACGCCAACGGTCCGATCACGACAAGCCCACCCTGCTCGAGCGCACCGGCAATATCGAGGGCGATGAGAAACTCGTCTTCGACCACGAGGATGCGTTTGCCCGCCATTTGCCGCCCAATCCGTACGCCAGCGAGTACACGAAGCTTCTGCTATGTTTCATCAAGTACGGGCAATTTGATCAAGCCCATTTGCAGTGCGGCGAGCAACCAGGGAACTTGATTGTGACAGGCAGTGTTTGATCGACATTGACTTCGCTTTACCCTCCAGGGCCCGCGGTCAACAGTGGGCCTCCCTAGAATAAGGAGCACGCTATGAACTGGGGTCGTATCGAAGGTAATTGGAAGCAGTTGCGCGGCAAGGTGCAACAGCAGTGGGGCAGGCTCACTGACGACGATCTCACCACGATCGAAGGACGCCGCGTCGAGCTGGTCGGCAGATCCAGGAGCGCTAAGGCGTCACCAAAGACGAGGCGAAGAAGCAGGTCGACAGCTGGGTTCGCAATATGTAGGCGAGCTTCGGTAAGCCGCGCCTCCTCGCGTTGGGAGGGGGTCGCGGCCCGACCGAGCTTCGCGATTTTCCCCTCGACACGAAGAGAACCTGGGCGCGGTCAATCGTGCGCGTTCCGCTGCCCTAGCAATGAGGCCTCACGGGCCCCAAGGAGCGCGACATGTTGAGCACGATCCTAATCATCATCCTGATTCTCATCCTGGTGGGCGCCTTCCCATCCTGGCCGTATAGCCGGGGCTGGGGCTACGGCCCGTCAGGCGTGGTCGGGCTGATCCTGGTGATCCTTCTTATTCTTCTGTTGTTCGGAAAGATCTAGCGCCGGGGCCCGGCACTAACCGGAAGCGGGTCGTTCGATCCACTTGCCAACGCACGCTTACGCAGCAGACGAGCGGTCGCGCAAGCGCGCGCGGCGCTCGAAGAACAGCGCTTGGCTCACGATCGCTTTCACCGTGTCGGGCTGATAGGGCTTGGTGATCAGGAAGGCCGGCTCCGGCCGCTCTCCGGTCAACAGCCGGTCGGGATAGGCGGTGATGAAGATCACCGGCACCTGGAACGAGCCCAGCATCTCGTTGACCGCGTCGAGGCCCGAACTACCGTCGGCGAGCTGGATGTCAGCTAGCACGAGGCCTGGCTTCTCGTTGGCGATCGCTTTCACCGCTTCGGAATGGGTGCGAGCTACGGCCATGACTTTGTGGCCCAAGCCTTCGACGATGCCCTCGAGGTCCATGGCGATCATTGGCTCGTCCTCGATGACGAGTACGTCGGTGGCGACCTGGCTTGCGATCTCGCGCCCGGCCTGATCGATCAGCGCCAGCACCTCTCCCTCATCGATATCGAGGATCGAGGCGATGTCGGGCGCAGAAAAGCCTTCTACCGCGCTCAGCAGAAAGGCCTGGCGCGGCAGCGGGGTAATCGATTCAAGCTTGCGGTCGGCCGGCGTGGGGACGCTCGTTTGGATCTCGGGCTTGAGATTGACGCCGACAGAATTCCATAGCCCGGCGAAGGTCCGGAACAGGGCAACGCGCGGATCGAGCTTGGTGTCGAATAGGGACGGATCTTCGATCAGCACTTCCAGCGTGGCGGCGACGTAAGCGTCGCCGGCGGCCTGCGTGCCGGCAAGGGCCCGTGCAAATCGGCGCAAATAGGGAAGATGAGGCGCAATCGCCTGTGATATCGACATGCGCTCCTGGCTTTCTAGGTGGGCCTAGTGGTATCCATTGCACCACTGGGATTGATGTTGGCAACTGGAAACCCTCGTCACAGTGTGCTTAAACGCCGCGGAGGCCGAAAAGGTTTCCCGGGAGCACGGAACCAATTGAGGTTTCGCCTGTTTTTAAACCTGAGGCACGGAGCGTATCCGCCGCTTTAGGTAGTATCCTGGCGGATGGGGATAATTGTGGACCAGGCAGAAAAAAAGGAACGCCGGCGGAAGCAATCGAACGCCGGGAAGACCATGACTCAAGCAACCGGTAACCAAGCCCGGCCGGGCGTCGCGCTCTCCACCGAGGAGGGTTTGTCGCCCAATTTGCAGGCGCATATCGGCCGCCATTTGCGCGCCGTTTTCGATGAGGTTGCGCGAGAGCCGATCCCCGATCGTTTGCTTCAGCTTCTGAAAGACCTCGAGCGAAGCGGAGACAAGTGATTTGCGACGCAGAGTGTCGGAAAGCCTGCGGGAGTCCCTCGTAGGCGAGATGACCAATCTTCGCGCGTTTGCCGTGTCGCTTTGCGGCGACCGGGAGCGCGCCGACGACCTTGTGCAGGAGACCCTGTTCAAGGCCTGGAATCATCTCGACTCGTTCCGCGAAGGCACCAATCTCAAGGCATGGCTGTTCACCATCCTGCGCAACACCTATTTCTCGGAGCGCCGCAAACGGCGCCGGGAGGTCGAGGACGCGGACGGCAGCTACGCCGCCACGCTGGCCACGCATCCCGAGCAGCACGGCCATATGGAGATGCAGGATTTTCGCGCCGCGCTGACCAAGCTGCCGGACGACCAGCGCGAAGCCTTGATCCTAGTCGGAGCTGCGGGATTCTCGTATGAGGAAGCCGCGGAGATTTCCGGCTGCGCCGTCGGAACGATCAAGAGCCGCGTCAATCGCGCGCGCAACCGTCTGGGAGAGATGCTCGGCATGGAAGAAACCACCGAGCCAGACCCGGGGATAACCAAGACCGCCTGAACCTCATCAGGGAAGTCCTGCCATGAAGGTTATTGACCTCGACCAGGCCAAGCTCGATCCGGCTTCGGTGTTTCGCGCACCTAAGGATGTGCTGGCCGTCCCAGGGCTTTCGCGCGAGGACAAGAAGGCAATTCTGATCCGTTGGGAGGCCGACGCCGACGCGCTGCTGCGTGCCACCGAAGAAGGCATGCCCCCCGCCGACAACCGCAATCCCGGCGAAATGCTTCGTGCGGTGCACGAGGCGCTCGAGAGGCTCGAGGCCGGCGCGTGAACGCGGGCTC
>DATFVP010000150.1:0-9807 GCA_035260285.1 Methyloceanibacter sp. | reverse complement strand
GACCACCTGCATCGAAAAAGACACTCAAAGTGTTAGTCGAGGATGGCAGCGAAAATGTTGATGTCGCTCGACCGAAGGCCACGCCGTCTTCGTCCTAATTTGCAGCGTCACTTGCGGGGACGGTCAAATTCTCGCCCCGCTATTGACCAGTAAGCATTTTTGCGTACCACTGGCGTACCAAGACTACAACACTCTATGCGAGTGTCTCGACTAACTGTTTGACTATGCGGAATAAAATTGGTTGCGGGGAGAGGATTTGAACCTCTGACCTTCAGGTTATGAGCCTGACGAGCTACCGGGCTGCTCCACCCCGCGTCAATTCACCATGCGCCCCATTCAGAAGGCGCGACCACCAGCGGACTTGAAGTCCGTCAATCAAGGGCGGGAACCTATAGCAGGTTCGGAGGATATGTGAAGGGCGCCGGAACCGAAATTTCCCGGCGCCACGGGCACATAGCTCATATAGTGGTTGGCCTGGGATTTGTGAACCGCTTGCGGCCCTATTTGTGCGGGCTAGTAAGGCGCATCCGGCACCGGCGCCCCGCCAAAATGGTAGGAGACGCCGAAGGTCACGTGGTTCGTCCACACATCGGTCTCGAGCGAGCCGCCGCCAACCAAGTCAGCATCGTTGGTGGCAAAGCTCAGCTTATAGTCTCCGAACACCGAAAACCGCGGGCCAAAATGGTATTCCACCCCGACCAGCCCCTCCACCGTCACGCCGTCGAACTGATAGTCGAAGGTGCGCGGGTTTGGCGGGCCAGGCGCCCGGCGAACCTCGACATGCGGGAAGGCAGGGCCGACGCCAAAGCCCACATAGGGTGTCCATCGCGCGAAGATCCAGCGATATTGACCGCCGAAGAACAGCTCATTGAGGCCGTCGGTGAATTCCATGGTCTCGAATGTGTTGCCCACGCGGTCCTTGGGGCCGACCGGGATTCCGTCGCGCGTTCCGGACACGCTCACCACGGCGCCCTGGTCCGCGATCACCTTGGCGTGGTGATAGTCGACCATGAAGCCCCAATTCGGGGCATTGTTGAACCAGTAGGTTCCCCTGATCCCCCAGTAGGGCGGCGGCCCGAAGGAATCGCCATCCCACGGCACGTCGTTCAGCGTCATATTGGTGCCGCCGGGCTGGGTCAGATGAATGTCGCTGTCGAAGCTGCCGTTCCAGCCGCCATAGACGCCGATCTGCATCTCGGCATGCGCCCGCGAAGCGGCACAGGCGAGAGCAACTATCGCCGCCGCAACAAGCTTAAGAAGGGCACCCCTCCGAGCCGAGAGTTTGGCGACCCCCAAGCCCACCATCACGTCCAGTCCCCAGATCGGGCCCCCTACCCAAGGGCCTCGTTATGCTGCGCACGCGCGCACCCATCGCCACGATGGGGGCGCTGACGCAATACCTCTAGGTTTGATTACACGGGTGGTCCTTGGGCGCCAAGGTCACTCACCCTCTATCCCTAGCGAATCTGGGCGCCTGTTGCCGAAAAGCCGCGCCCTTCCGGAGGCCGTTCCCGAGACCGAAGTCCCTGGCCATCCGAGCCAATTTCGAGTCCGCTCGCCGCGCAGGCGATACCTGCCGCCAGGCGCAGGCTCGAACAGCCAGCGGCGCGCGGCAAATCGCTCCCGCACCAGATAGGGGAACGCCGTGCCGAGAATCGCGCCGCCCACGGCGTCAGTGAAGTAATGCTGGCCGATAAGAACCCGGCTCGCCGCGATCCACGCGGCAACCGTGTAGAGCAGCACCCTGCCGCGCGGCCACAGCATGGCGAGCACTGTCGCGAGCGCGAAGATGTTAGTGGCATGGCCCGAAGGAAAGGAGGCGTGGTCTGGATCGAAAGAAAAGAGCTGGAAGTCGAAAGGGCCGAGCGTATCGAACAGCTTCGGGCGCGCCCGGCCGAGAATATATTTGGTGAGATTGACGATGAGGCCGGCCCCTCCCACGCTCACGAACACGAAGCCGATGGTGCTCGCGATTAGCCCGTAACCTGCGGCATTGCGGAAGCCGAGATGGGTGCGGCGGAGCGCAAGCGCAAGCGCCACCAAGGAGCCCGCCGGGATCAGCATCCAGTTCGACCGGCCGATGTCGGTGATGCTGCGCAGGAAGTTGCGCGCCTCTGGTGCGAGAGCCTTCGACCGCTCCAGGAAGAAGGGATCGAGTACGTAGACGCCGAAGAGAATAAAGGAGACCGCCAACACCACCTGCTCGAGGACGGTGAGATCTGCCAAGCGAAAGCGCGTCATCGCCACGGCATCTGCGTCAGGCGACCTTCGCCGTGCTCGGATCGCGCTTGCCGAGCCAGATGAAATAGATGTTGCGGGCGTAGATCACGAGGCCTGCCGCCTGGCCCACGATAAACACCGGATCGGCGCGGTAGATGGCGTAAGCGAGCAGCATCGCCCCGCCGACGAAGCTGAAATACCAGAAGGTCTCCGGGATGATGCTCGCGCGCGCTTTCTCGGTTGCGATCCACTGCACGATGAAGCGCATCGAGAACATGAACTGTGCGATGAAGCCAATGGTGACCCAGGCGAACTCGGTCGACGGTGTCGACGCCCACCAGCTTTGCAGATGTGCCAGACTCATTTCGACGACGCCCCCACCTTAACTTGACTGACGCGGGCCTTCTCGCCGGCCGTAGGCGCTCCCGACAGATCTTCGGCAATTGGCGGGAGCGAGGTTCGCTTGCGGAGCCAGCTCACGCCCACGAGGTCATATAGCCCAATAAGGGCCCGTCCGAGATTGGTGTATTTCGAAGCGCCCTTAAGCCGCGGCCGATCGTTCACCGGCTCATAGGCAATTTCGTGGCCGTAAGTCAGGAACAGGGCCGGAAAATAGCGGTGCATGCTGGTGAAATAAGGCAGCCTCAGATAGTCCTCGCGCCGGTAGATCTTGAGCCCGCAGCCGGTGTCAGGGCAACCATCGTCGAGTACCTTGTCGCGGATCCAATTGGCGAAGCGCGAAGCGGCCTTGCGCGAGCCTTTGGCTTTGCGTCCTTCGCGTATGCCGCCGACAAGCGCCGGCTCTCCGCCGTCGCGCCCAAGCCTGCTGACGAGCCGCATGATGTCGGCAGGATCGTTCTGCCCATCGCCGTCCATGGTAGCGATCACCGGCGCGGTGGCTGCGATCACGGCAGAGCGGAGCGCGGCACTCTGGCCGGCGCGCCTGCCATGGCGGAGATAGCGCAATTGCTTATGGCGGCCGAGCATGGCCTTGATCTCGGCATCGGTGGCGTCGTCACTTGCGTCATCGACCACGATCACTTCCTGCAAGACCGCTCCCGGCACGGCTTCAATGGTCTCCTCGATGAGCCGCCCAATATTGCCGGCCTCGTTATAAACAGGGATGACGACGGCGATACGCATGGACAATTCCTTGGGAATCCGGCCTCGCTGGGAAAGCGACCCTAAACCGCTGACCAGTAGCAAGCTTTCATTTCCGCGCACAACATTGTACAGGGGACGCCTGCCCCTAACCATCGTCAGTAACCGCCCTTGCCAGCCCTCGAAGCCGCACGCTCCCCGTTTCTGCGTCCCTGGCGCGAGGCCGTCTGGCGTGACCAGGATTACTGGGCCTGGCTGCTCCTGATCCTCGGCGCCCTCCTCGTGATTCGCTTGCTCGCGCTCCATTTCGCCGAGACCGATTTGTTCTTCGACGAGGCCCAATATTGGTCGTGGTCGCGCGACCTCGCCTTCGGATATTTCTCGAAGCCTCCGCTGATCGCCTGGATCATCCGCGGGGCAACCGGGATTTGCGGCGACGCCGAATGGTGCGTGCGGGCGCCATCGCCCATTCTCTACACCTTCACCTCCATCCTCGTATTTCTCGCCACTCGCGCGCTCTATGGCGACCGCATCGGCTTCTGGTCAGCGGTGGTATTCGCTACCCTGCCGGCGGCGTCCTTCTCCTCGCTGCTGATCTCGACCGACGTCCCTCTTGTCCTGTTCTGGACCTTGGCCTTTTACGGCTGGATCAGGCTGATCGAGACTCTGGAGATGCGCTTCGCGGTCCTGATCGGCATAAGCCTCGGGTTTGGCCTCCTCGCCAAATATGCCGCGATCTATTTCCTGATGTGTATGGCAATCGACGCCTGGCGCGACACACACGCGCGCGACGCATTACGCGGAGGCCGCTTCGCGGTCATCCTCGCGGTTGCGCTCGTCTTCCTTGCGCCCAACCTTCTGTGGAACGCAAACCACAGCTTAGCCACCTTCTCGCACACAGCTGAGAACGCCGGCTGGAATGGGTTTCCCTTCCATCTCGAAGACGGCCTTGAGTTCATCGGCTCCCAAGTTGCCGTGTTTGGTCCGATCCTGTTCATCGTGCTTGGCTTCGTCGCCTGGCGCGCCGCGCGGCGTGGCTGCGAGCAGCCCGAATGCCGGTTGCTTGCGTTCTCGGTTCCGGTGATCCTGCTACTCATCGTGCAGGCGCTCCTGTCGCGGGCGTTCGCCAATTGGGCGGCTGCCGCCTACCCCGCCGCCACGATTCTGGTCACGGCCGAGCTGTTGCGGCATTGGCCCCGCCTGTTCAGGGTTTCGCTTTGGCTTCACCTTGGCGCGGTGCTGGTCATTACCATCGCGCCGCTCTTCGCTAAACGATTGACGGCTCTAACCGGTCCTGAGTGGAACCCTTACGCCCGCGTGCTCGGGTGGCACGATCTCGCCGCGGCGACGCTACGCCTCGCCGAGGCGCAAGGCGCAAAGTCGGTGCTGACCGACAACCGCGAAGTGACGGGCGAGCTCGTCTATTATCTTCGCGACGCGATACTCCCGATCACTATCTGGTTTCGCGCGCAAACCCCGCGCAACCATTTCGAGATGACGCGGCCTTTCACCGAGGCCGCGCCCGAGCCCGTGCTTTACGTTACCCTGATCCATACCAGGACGTCGGTGCCGAAGCGTTTCGACACGAGCCAACCCGTTGGCAAACAAGAGTTTCCTGCTGACGCTCTGCCGGTGCGCGAAGCGCTCTTCTATTTGCTGAAGGGCTATGAGGGCGACAATGCCGATTGATCGGAATGCGCAGGCCCCCGATGAAGCCGGCTTGACCGAGCTCAAGCTTGCAGCCGTGGCGGCGTTGATCGGCGTCGCCGCCGCGGTGATTTTTGTCGGCTGGCCCGATCTCGATCTTGCCGCGGCCCGCTTGTTCTACGTCGAGCCGCACCACTTTTTATTCAATGACTCGACGCTCGCCACCGTGCTGCGCTTCGGCTTCAGGCTCGTGACCTGGACCATGGCAGCCTTGGCGGTGATCGGCATCGTCCTCGTTCTTGTCAAGAGGCGCCGTCTCCTCGGGTTCGGCTTGCCGCAATGGATCTTTCTTGCGCTCGTGCTCATCACCGGGCCCGGGCTGATCGCCAATACGCTGTTGAAGGACAATTGGGCGCGGCCGCGGCCGAGCCAGGTCGTCGAGTACGGCGGCCCCGATCGCTTCACGCCGGTGCTGGAGCGCTCCGGCAGTTGCGCGCGGAATTGCTCCTTCGTGAGCGGCGAGGCCTCGGCGACGTTTGCCATCGGCTTTGCCATTGCCATGCTCGCGCGCCGGAGGCGTGCCGAGCTGATGGCCGCCGCAGTGGCCGCCGGCAGTATCGCCGGTTTCATTCGCATGGGCGAAGGCGGACATTTCCTGAGCGACGTGATCTTCGCCGCCGTGTTCATGGCGCTCGACGTGGCGCTTCTCCACTGGCTCGTGTTCCACGTCCTCCTGCAAAGGACGCCGGACGAAGCCTGGTGGCACCACAAAACCGTCGCTCTCACCGAAGACCTTTGCCGCGGATCGCGGGAGGCTATCGCTTCCGGCACAGACTGGCTACGGCGGAGCTTTCCCGAGACATTCGGAAGCCGGCTTGTCCCAAGGGACGATCGCGACAGCGACGACGCGCCCCCTTGATGCGACGTCGAGCTAAGAGAGACCGAGGCTCAGTTGGAATGCACGGTGGCGACGCCTCGCTCCATTTCGTATTCATCGGTCGCCCAAATCGCGAGTCCGACGAACAGCAAAGCGGCGAGCGTTAGCGAAACGGCGACGGCGATCTCGATGATGCGGGCCCTGCTTAGCCCCAATCTTCGCGCCTCCGCGCGAATGCCGATGCCATGATGTGACCGCAACCGCAGAAGTCCTCCTGCTGATCCTTCCTGTCTAACGCCACATCGCCCCCTCGTCCTTGCGTTGTGATGTCGCGCGCGGCGGTGCGCCACTGCGCTGAAGTGTCGGCTTGAGAAGCTTGTATTGATTGGGGTTTTGAGCGCCAGCCGGACTACGGCGTGACGGCGCTGCGCTGCTGCGCGACGACCGCGCTCTGGCCTTCGCTGTCGTCGGCGCCCGGCGCGTCGCGACCATAGATGTCGGGCCTGAATTGCACCATGCCGTTCTCCGACACGAAGGCCGTGAGATAGACGAAATGCACGGGCACCGATTTTCCGAGCGCCACGTTGATGCTTTTTCCGTCCTCGGCGGCGGTCTGCACTTTCTCCGGCGTCCAGCCTTGCGGGGCAAGCAGCCAGGCCACCAGGTCGAGCACCTGCTGCACGCGCACGCAGCCCGAGCTGAACGCGCGCGCCGATTGGCTGAACAGCTGCTTCAGTGGCGTGTCGTGCATATAGACGCTGTGCTTGTTCGGCATATTGATGCGCACCACGCCGAGCGCATTGAAGGTGCCGGGGTCCTGCACGAACCGATAGTTGACCACTTCCGGCGCGTTCCAATCGATGCTCGCCGGATTGAGCGAGCCGCCTTTCGCCACCACGCTGAAATGCTCGTTGGTGAAGTAGCTCGGATCCTTGCGCAGCTTCGGAATGAGATCGGCATGCGCGATGCTCTCCGGCACGGTCCAGGTCGGATAGAAATTCACCTCGATGATTTGCGCCGACACCGCCGGCGTGGCACGCGCCGGCTTGCCCACGACCACGTTGCTGGTGAGCGCGAGGTTGCCGCGATCGACCGCCTGCAAGGTGAAGGCCGGCACGTTGACCAGAACGTAGCGCGGGGCCTTGTTGATCTTCATCAGCGACCTGATGCGGGCAAGATTAGTCTCGAGCTGTTGCAGCCGTTCCGCGGCGGAGACATTGAGCACGGCGAGCGTGCGCGAATCGACGAAGCCGCTGACGCGCAGGCCGTTGCGAATCTGGAAGCGGGCAAGGGCCTCCTGAAACTCTTGGTCGAACACCCCGCTTGCCGTGCCGCCGCTCGCGAGATCGCCGGTCACGGCGAGCTGACGCCTGATGGCGACGATGTCGGAGCTGGAATCTCCCAGCCTCAGCGTGACGGTGCCAGAGACTGCCGGCCAGCCGCCGGCAGCGACGATCTGGCGATATCGCTCGACGCCCTGTTGCAGCGCCGCGACCGAGCCGTCGCTGACGAAAGGCACGCTTATGCCGTATCCGGGACTGAGCCGATCATAGAGCTCGGTGCGTGCCTGTTCCCGCCGCGCCCGCTCCTCCGGCGTCGCTGGTCCGGCGCTGCTGGCGAAGGGATTGAGCGGATCGAGGACGCCCGCGCTTGAAGGCGTAATCGCGATCGCGCCAAGCACCATTGCTGCCGCCGCCGCGACGGGGCGGAAACGCAAAACGAACTGCTGTCTTCCGAGGCCCTCAGATGACATGCGCCAACAAGTTTCCCGTCTCGGCATTGTGATCAGCGTTGGAATCGAACACGTATCGCGCCGCACGCGCAACCCCAAAAAAATCGGTCGAGAGCCCCGCAAATCTCGGCAAACTGGCGAGTGACCTAGAGCCGCTCGAGCAGCCTGTCGATGAAGGGGCGCTGGCCTGGCAAGATCTTTTCGCGCATCTCCTCGAGCGTGAACCATTGGGCACGGTCGATCTCCGGGAAGGATTGCAGGCGGCCGCTCTTCGGCGGCCATTCCATCCCGAACAGGTTGGACTTGAGCCTGCTTGCATCGAAGTCGCCCTCAATTGCAAAGGCGGTGATCACTTTGCCGCTAGGCTGAACTAGCTCGCCGAGCTCGATCGCGTCACCTGCCGGCACCGGGCTTCCAAGCTCCTCCTCGAACTCGCGCCGCGCAACGGCGAGCGCATCCTCGCCCTGTTCACATTCGCCCTTTGGGATCGACCAGGCGCCCAGATCCTTCTTCGCCCAGAACGGCCCTCCTGGATGCACGAGCAACAGCCGGAGCGCCGGCCCGCGCCCGCGAAACAGCAAGATCCCGGCGCTTCGCTTCGCCATTTCGCTCCCTCCCACCTCGCAAGATAAACGCGAGCTGAACCGGGGCTTCAAGAGTGGTTCAACTAGCCTCGACTAGAAGGCCATTTCCTCGACCTCGAAACCGAACACCGTTCAAGGAGATTGCCATGATCAAGAATGCTCCCGCCGCCATGGATGCGCCGCTCACCCTCCTTACCGTCGCCGAGGCGAGCGAGACTTCCTCCCAGCAAGAGGTCACCATTTTCGATGACCTCTCGCTGCTTGGAGCACTGCTTTTCGGGGAACCGATCGCCGAGGCGCTTATCGATGAGGTCGCGCCCGAACGCCGGCACTGATTGGACGCAAAAAAACCGCCGCAGGAGAGCCCGGCGGCGGTTTTGCGTTAAGCCCACGATCGTGGAAGAGGGGAAATCTCGATGACGCGCTGAAATCGCGCGAAGCTCTCGTTTGTCTCACGGAGCGATCTTGTCAACCGCCCTTGGTAAGCCTGGCGACGACCTACTCTCCCGTGCCTTAGGACACAGTACCATCGGCGCTGGAGCCTTTCACGGCCGAGTTCGGGATGGGATCGGGTGTGGGCGCTCCGCCAGCATCACCAGGCCAACAAAGGGCGGCGAAACTTTCAAATCTGGTCTTGACCGACTGTGTCGACGCGTCATCCACTTCGTCCTCAAGTAGCGCAGCGCGCGATAGGACGAAAAGTTGGATGGGCACTGACGATGAAAGCAATCAAGCCGATCGAGCGATTAGTACTGGTTAGCTTCATGCATTGCTGCACTTCCACACCCAGCCTATCAACGTGGTGGTCTTCCACGGCTCTCAAGGGAGAACTAGTTTCGAGGTGGGCTTCCCGCTTAGATGCTTTCAGCGGTTATCCCTTCCGCACTTGGCTACCCTGCTATGCCGCTGGCGCGACAACAGGTCCACTAGAGGTGCGTCCATCCCGGTCCTCTCGTACTAAGGACAGATCCTCTCAATTCTCCTACACCTACGGCAGATAGGGACCGAACTGTCTCACGACGTTCTAAACCCAGCTCACGTACCACTTTAATCGGCGAACAGCCGAACCCTTGGGACCTGCTCCAGCCCCAGGATGTGATGAGCCGACATCGAGGTGCCAAACGATGCCGTCGATATGGACTCTTGGGCATCATCAGCCTGTTATCCCCGGAGTACCTTTTATCCGTTGAGCGATGGCCCTTCCACGCGGGACCACCGGATCACTAAGGCCGACTTTCGTCTCTGCTCGACTCGTCAGTCTCGCAGTCAGGCAGGCTTATGCCTTTGCACTCGTCAGCTGATTTCCGACCAGCTTGAGCCCACCTTCGCGCGCCTCCGTTACTTTTTGGGAGGCGACCGCCCCAGTCAAACTACCCACCATGCACTGTCCCGGACCCGGATGACGGGCCGCGGTTAGACATCCATGATCACAAGGGTGGTATTTCAACGTTGGCTCCCCGGGAACTGGCGCCCCCGGCTCAAAGCCTCCCACCTATGCTACACATGCCACCACGAATGCCAGTGCAAAGCTATAGTAAAGGTTCACGGGGTCTTTCCGTCTAACCGCAGGAACCCCGCATCTTCACGGGGAATTCAATTTCACTGAGTCTGCGTTGGAGACAGTGGGGAAGTCGTTACGCCATTCG
>DATFVP010000149.1:0-25462 GCA_035260285.1 Methyloceanibacter sp. | reverse complement strand
GGGGACGGTGCGCAGGATAACGAGCCGCCCCACCGGCACCATCATGGCGCCGCCGATGCCCTGCACGATGCGGAACAGCACGAAGTCGAGCAGCGAATGAGCGAATCCGCAGGCCGCTGAGCCCAGGGTGAAGACGACGATGGCCGCCCGGAACACGGTGCGGGCGCCGAAGCGATCGGCGGCCCAGCCGCTCAAGGGGATGAACACGGCGAGCGACAGGAGGTATGAGGTGAGGGCGAGCTTGAGCGCGATCGGGTCTTCGCCGAGGTCGCGGGCGATCGCCGGCAACGACGTCGCGATCACCGTCGAGTCCATGGTCTCCATGAAAAGAGCGACTGCGACGATGAGGGTGACGAAGTAGCGAGGCATGTGGCAGGTGTTAGAGGGACTTTACGTCGGACATGGGGCCAGCAGCCCCATAGGGTCAAGGGCTTGGACCAATGCGCCTCATTAACAAATGGTAAGCCGCGGCAAAGGCGGCGGGGGAGAGCGAGGGGGCAGCCGCAAGCTCGCGGTCAAGCTGCGCACGGCGAAGGGCCGCAAGATCGCCTCGACCCGCTGGCTGCAGCGCCAGCTTAACGATCCCTATGTCGAGGAGGCGAAGCGGCGGGGTTATCGCTCGCGCGCGGCGTTCAAGCTGATCGAGATGGACGATAAATACCGCGTCCTCAGGCCAGGGATGATCGTGCTCGATCTCGGCGCGGCGCCAGGAGGCTGGAGTCAGATCGCAGCGGAGCGTGTAGGTGCGGCGGGGGGGAAGGGTCAAGTGCTCGCCGTCGATCTTGCCGCCATCGAGCCGCTCCTTGGTGTGGAGGTGCTGACGCTCGACGTGAGCGACGAGGCTGCGGCGGCTGCGATCCGTGCCGGGCTGAGAGGCGACCGCGCCGACGTCGTGCTCTCCGACATGGCGTCGCCGGCCACCGGTCATCGCGCCACCGATCATCTGCGGGTGGTCGCCTTGGTCGAGGCCGCGCTCGACCTCGCCGAAATTGTGCTCAGGCCTGGAGGAACCTTCCTCGCCAAAGTATTTCAGGGTGGAGCAGGCGGCGAGCTGGTCGCGCGGCTCAAGCGCTCCTTCGCCAAGGTTCAACACGTGAAGCCAAAAGCGAGCCGGCCTGAGTCGCCTGAGGTCTATGTGCTGGCGACGGGGTTTCGTGGCGCGAGTTGAGAAGGGCCCCCGTGGGATCGCGGAGGCCCTTTCGACTGTCAGGATACGCTGCGCAGTCTAGTAGTAAGAGATGCACGCGTTGTAGCGCGACCACCAATAGGGGCTTCCGGTAGCGAGCGCCTGGCGGCGGAGCCACCAGCAATCGTCGCCATAGGCGTAATAGTCGGGGCCGTAGACCCAGACCCAAACGCCGTTCCTGAAGACCCGATGACGGAAGTGGTCATGGTCGTGGTTGCGATCGTGGTCACGTTCGGCGAAGCGACGATTGCGGTCGCCGTGGTCATGACCGCGGTCGCGATCAAAGGCTTGGGGGGTTCCGCGACGGTGGTCACCCTTCGGTCCTTCGCGATTGAAATCGCGGCCGGCATACGATCGGTGCATAGGGCCGTTGTCGGCGAAAGCGCGCGCGCTGCGCGGGCCGGCGCCAACCTGCGGACCATTGCCGCCGCGGCTCACGAAATTACCGCCGCCGCCGCCGCGCGGGCCGCCACCTAAGCCTGGACCGCCGCCGACATGGCCGCCGCCGCCCGAAACGGCGAGACCGCCGCCCCCTCCGATGCGGCCACCGCCGGTGCTAAATCCACCGCCTCCACCTCCGCCGCCCCCACCGCCACCGCTAAATCCGCCGCCGCCGCCACCGCCGTGGCCGACGAGGATGAGGGAGCCGGATGTGCTGCCGGGGATTTTCAGATTGATCGGCGCGGACGTTGCCGACGTCGATCCTAGCACTGCGGGCAGGAAAAGCAGACCGCCCGCCAGAGCGGCCGCAGCCGCCGTGGTTACTCTCATAACGAATCCTCCTGATTCATGGGACGGGGCCGGCGGCTCATCCCGCCGGCTCAACGCCGCTCATAGTGAATAATGCCTGAAAGAGCAGGCAGTTCCGTGTCCGAAGAAAACACAATTTTGTGTGCTGGCGCCCTAAGCAGTGGCGGCGCGAAGCCTGGCATTCTGAGCTTCAAGGGTCGCGATGCGTTTTTCGAGCACATCGATGGCGGCCGCGACATCCTCGACGAACAGCATTTGCGGGATGTGTTGCGGACAGTTCGCGTCCCAGGCCTCGACCGTGAACAGGATCGCGGCCTCGGGGCGCGCTCTATAGTCGTCCGGAAACAGACGCGCGATCAACTGAGGGTCGTTCTCGACCACGCGGGCTCGGCCCCAGACCTTCACCCGTCGGCGATTCTGGTAGTCCATGAGGAAGAGCATGGCGCGCGCGTTCTCGGCGAGATTGCCGGTGCTGACATATTGCCGGTTGCCGGCGAAATCGGCGAAAGCGAGCGTCGTCTCGTCGATGACGCGCAAGAAGCCCGGCGGTCCGCCGCGGTGCTGGACGTAAGGCTGCCCGTCCTTGCTCGCGGTCGCCAAGTAGAAAGACCTGAGGCCCGCGATGAACTTGGCGAGAACGGCGTCGATCTTCGTCTCCCAGCCTCCATTCTGCTCCAGACGCGCATAGGTGCCGCGCGACCCGCGGCGCTCTTGAACGGCCTTTACCGAAGGTGAGAAGGCGATGTCTGTGGAGGCCATGTTTGCTCCCCCTGTGCAGCCCATTAAAGATGGCTCTACACCCGATAAATGGTGCATTCCGCTTGCGGAGAGTATTGCCTATTATTCCATTTGATCTTTCCAGATTTCGGCATGATGGAATGGACCGGCTAGCCGCCATGCGCGTGTTTACGGCTGTCGCTGATGCCGGCAGCCTGTCGGGTGCCGGACGACGCCTGAATATGCCGCTTGCGACCGTCAGCCGTCATCTCGCGGCGCTTGAGGATGAGATCGGGGTGCGTCTCATGACACGCACCACACGGCATCTCGCGCTGACCGAGCCCGGCCGGCGCTACCTTGAGTCCTGCCGCCGCATCCTCGCCGAGCTCGAAGCGGCGGACCTTGCCCTTGCCGGACAGCATCTAGAACCGCGCGGCGAGATCGCGATCACGGCGCCGGCCATGTTCGGCCGCCTCCACGTCGTCCCGATCGTGGCCGCGTTTCTCGAGGCCTTCCCGCAGGTCACCGCGCGGCTGCTGCTTGTCGATCGCGTCGTCGATCTGATCGAGGAGGGACTCGATGTCTCGGTGCGGATCGGGGTTCTTCCCGACTCCTCGCTGATCGCGACGCGGGTCGGGGGTGTTCGCCTGGTGACATGCGCAAGCCCGTCTTATCTTGCCAAGCATGCAACGCCGGCGACGCCCCTCGAGCTTGCCGGTCACGACTGCATCAGCTTCGGGGCCTTTTCACCCGCCGAACGCTGGGTCTATGCCGGCCCGGCCAAGTCGCGGCGGGTCGCCGTGCGTTCACGGCTTGTCGTCAACACGGCTGACGCCGCGATCGACGCCGCGCGCGCCGGGCTCGGGGTTACGAGGGTGCTGTCCTATCAGGCCGAGGCCAGCGTCGCAGAGAGGGCGCTCAGCCTCATCCTCGAGGACTTCGAGCCTGAGGCTTTCCCTGTGAGCCTGCTCAGTCGCGAGGATCGCCTGCCGCAGGCCAAGGTGCAGCGCTTTAGCGCCTTCGCCGCGCCGCGGCTCCGCGCCGCGCTCAAGGCCCAATCGGGCCGCCCTCGCTAACAAAGATCGATGCTTCGCTTCCCAAAGCCAAGGCAAGCTGCTAAAGGAAGCCGCCAACCGGTGGGACGGACCCCACCCCGAGATGAGGTTGGCCGATGCCCGAAGGGCAGTCTCCAGACGACAAGTTTCCGCTGAATTCCGAGGTCGCGCTGACCTTCGACGACGTGCTGATTCGGCCAGCCGCCTCTGACGTGCTGCCGAGCAAGGTCGATGTCTCATCGCGCGTCACCCGAACCATCGGCGTGCACATCCCCATCCTCTCCTCGGCCATGGATACGGTCACCGAGGCGCGGCTCGCCATCGCCATGGCGCAGTCGGGGGGGATCGGGGTGATCCACCGCAACCTCGATCCCGAGGCGCAGGCCGCCCAGGTGGCTCAGGTCAAGAAATTCGAGTCCGGCATGGTGGTGAACCCCGTCACCATCCATCCTACCGCGAGCCTTGCCGAAGCGCTGAACCTGATGGCTGAGCATCAGATTTCCGGAATCCCAGTGGTGGAGCCGGCGCAAAACGGCAGCCGAGACGGCAAGCTCGTCGGCATCCTCACCAATCGCGACGTGCGTTTCGCCACCAATCCGAACCAGCCGGTCTACGAGCTGATGACCAAGGAAAGGCTCATCACGGTCAGCGAAACAGTCGGCATGGAGGAAGCCAAGCGCCTGCTTCATCAGCATCGCATCGAGAAGCTGCTCGTGGTCGACGACGAGTATCGCTGCATCGGCCTAATCACCGTGAAGGACATCGAGAAGGCGAGAATCCATCCCCATGCCTGCAAGGACGAGCAGGGGCGCTTGCGCGTGGCCGCGGCGACCAGCGTTGGCGATGAAGGCTTTGCCCGCACCGAGCAGCTGATGGAGGCCGGCGCCGATCTCATCGTGGTCGACACCGCCCATGGCCATCAGGCGCGCGTGCTTGAGGCTATCGGCCGGATCAAGCGGCAATCGAATGCGGTGCAGGTGGTCGCGGGCAATGTGGCGACCGCCGAAGGGACGAGAGCCCTGATTGATGCCGGCGCCGATGCGGTGAAGGTCGGCATCGGCCCTGGCTCGATCTGCACCACGCGCATCGTGGCCGGCGTCGGCGTGCCTCAGCTCACGGCACTGCTCGAAGCCGTCGAGGTGGCGAAGAAGCACGACGTGCCGGTGATCTCAGATGGCGGCGTCAAATATTCGGGCGATCTCGCCAAGGCGCTCGCCGCAGGCGCTGATTGCGTGATGGTCGGCTCGCTGCTCGCCGGCACCGATGAAAGCCCGGGCGAGGTCTATTTGTATCAAGGCCGCTCCTACAAGGCCTATCGCGGCATGGGCGCGGTCGGCGCCATGGCACGAGGCTCGGCCGATCGCTACTTCCAGCAGGACATTAAGGATACGCTGAAGCTCGTGCCGGAAGGGGTTGAGGGACAGGTGCCCTATAAGGGCCCGCTCTCGAGCGTGCTGCACCAGCTCATCGGCGGCTTGCGCGCCTCAATGGGCTATACCGGCGCGCGTAACCTCGCAGAGTTCGCCACCCGCGCCGAGTTCATTCGCATCTCTCCGGCCTCGTTGCGCGAGAGCCACGTGCACGACGTGGCCATCACACGTGAATCGCCGAACTATCCGCGCGAGGGGTAGGCCTCGTCCTACTCCACGCCGAGCTTCTTGATCTGGTTGATAATGTCAGGTTCGAGCGTAATAGCATGTTGGATTTCGCGGCTGCCGTCGGTCGGCTTGCCCTTCCGGCTTTTCACCACGCCAACGCCGACCAGGGCTGACGCATCGTTCTCGTGGATCTTCAACGCCGCCGTGAAGTCATCCATGGCGCGATCGAGATCGTTCTTCAGTACGTAGATCCAGCCGCGATCGATATAACCGTTGGCCTTGTCAGGCTCCAACTTGATTACTTCGGAATAGTTGGCGACAGCGCGGTCATAGTCCTTCTTCTGGCGGTAGAGCTCGGCGCGTTTCGAATAGCCTTGCGTGGAGTTCGGGTCGAGCTTGACCTTCTGGTCGAGCTCGACGATAGCGCGGTCGAAATCGCCCTTCTGCCCGAAGACGACGCCCCGCAGCATGTAGAAGTCGCCTCGGCTCGCATCGAGGCGGATGGCCTCGTCGAGATCGGCGATCGACTTGTCGTAGTCCTTTTTTGCCTCGTAGGCCGCCGCGCGCATGAAATAGCTGTTCGGCTGCTTGGGATCGAGCGCCACGGCGTCGTTCATCTCGGTAAGCGCGGCATCGAAATCGCCGGTGGCGGCAAGACCAATAGCGCGGTTGCCGTGGGCGGCGATGAGCTTGTCGGTGTCCTTCGACCCAGAGGCGAGGAAGGCGGCGCAGCCGTCGAGCACCTCCTTAATCGAGCCCTTGCCGGTGAAGCAGGGGTTGTCCTCGATGCTTGCAGCGGACCCGGGGGAGGCTGAAGCTGCGGCGGCGGGGTCGGCCGGAACCAGGACTTGCGGCTTCGCCTGATCGGCTGGAGCTTGCGGATCTTGGGCCAACGCAGGGCCACCTAGACTTGCCGCAAGCGCCAGGGTTGCCGCGATGATCGCAGCCCCCGACACGACGGCTCTACGCCCGAACACATGCATTGCATCCTCCATAGACCTAGAATTTCTGAAATTTGGCCTTGTTAAAGCTTCACGCGGGCGCCGCGTCAATTGAACTTCTCTTCATGAAGCGAAATCCGCCGCCGCTCACCCTTGGCGGAAATCGAGCGTATAAGGGCGCGTGAAGGCCGCTGCGCTGATCGCCGCAGGGCAATGGGAGGCTTCAATGTCGATGCAGGCCATGCTGATGCCGGTGTTCGCGCAAGTCGCGCTGACCTTCGTGCTGCTGTTCTGGATGCAGTTCTCGCGCATGCGAGCCATTCGCCAGGGTCAGGTTCCCGCCCATTCGATCGCGCTCAGAGAGCCGAACTGGCCGCCGCGCGTGACCCAGATCGGCAACGCCTACCACAATCAGCTCGAGACGCCGCTTCTCTTCTATGTGCTGATCCTGCTCGCGCTTGTGACCAGCACCGCGGATTCCATCCTTTTCGTGCTGAGCTGGCTGTTCGTGGCCTCCCGCTTCGTGCATGCCTATATCCACCTGACCAGCAACCGGATCGACCGGCGGGCGCCGGTCTTTCTGGTCGGCGCCATCGGCCTTGCGCTGATGTGGATCATCGTTGCCGCCCGCCTGACCATCGCCTTCACCGGATGACCCCAGCGGCTCGCGCGAGCGCGGCAATAGAGGTTCTCGCCGATATCGCCGACCGCAGACGGCCGGCGGCGGACGCGCTCAAGGATTGGGGACTTGCCCACCGCTTTGCCGGGTCAGGTGACAGGGCGGCCATCGGCAATCTCGTGTTCGATGCGCTGCGCCGGCGCGCTTCCAGCGCCTATGTCATGGGGGATGACAGCCCGCGGGCGCTCGTGCTTCGCACCCTCGTCTCAGGCTGGGGCATGGCTCCGGAGGCGGTAGAGGCGCTTGCCGATAGCAGCCGCTTTGCGCCGGCGCCGCTCACGCCTGAGGAGCTGGCCGGCCTCCGCCGCGAACTCACTGCCGATGCGCCGGCCTTCATTCACGGCAACTATCCGGAGTGGCTCGCTCCGCAACTCCAACAGGCCTTCGGAGCGCAGGCGGCGGAAGAGGGGGCAGCGCTCGCCACCCGGGCGCCCGTAGACCTTCGCGTCAACACGTTGAAGGTCACGCGGGACAAGGTGCTGCATGCGCTCCGCCGCTTCGATGCAGTCCCAACGCCCTGCTCGCCCCTTGGCGTGCGCATCGCGGCGGGGACCGGGCCAAGCCGAAGCCCGCATGTCGAGGCAGAGCCGGCGCATGGCAAAGGCTGGTACGAAGTGCAGGATGAAGCGTCACAAATCGCGACGCGTCTCTCGGGCGCGCGACCGAAGGAGCAGATCCTCGACCTCTGCGCCGGGGCCGGCGGCAAGACGCTTGCCCTTGCCGCCGCGATGGAGAATACCGGCCAGCTCTACGCCTATGACGCCGACCGCATGCGGCTCCGGCCGATCTTCGAGCGCCTGAAGCGGGCGGGGGTGCGCGACGTTCAGGTGCTCGATCCAGGCAGCACCGAAGCGCTCGCCGGCCTCGAAGGCAAGATGGACCGGGTGATTGTGGATGCGCCCTGCACCGGGTCAGGGGTGTGGCGGCGGCGCCCCGACGCGAAATGGCGGTTATCCCAGCAAATGCTCGAAGCGAGGCTTGCCGAGCAGCGTGCCGTGCTCGATCGGGCGGAACGTCTGGTGAAGCCCGGAGGCCAGCTTCTCTACATCACCTGCTCCGTGCTCCCACCCGAGAACCGCGACCAGGTCGACGCTTTCATCGCCCGTCACCCTGAGTTCAGCATCGTGCCCTGGCCCTCTCTGTGGGAGCACGGGGCATTCTCTGCTGCACCGCCGCAATCAGCCGACGGGTCGGCCGAGACGCTGTTGATGACCCCCCGCAGTTTCGGCACCGATGGTTTTTTCGTGTCCATGCTGCAGCGCAAATGAGATACGCCAATGTTCGGTTCGAGCGGTCGAAAGGCGCCACAGCCACGGTCCCAAAAAATTTGTAACGCGACGCCATTACCTCTTGAAATCAACAAGCGAGTCGCTGAAATGACTCGCGCTTTTGCGGGCAGGAGAATTTGGCGATCGGCGCCAAGGACCGTCCGCGAATGCCGGGAGGGATTTCAGTCCAATGGATTTGATTCACGGCGAGCCCGAAGAGCCGCCCAGTTGCCCCACGGCAACAACAACACTCCTCACCAAACCTCATCGTCGTATCAACTCAACCTTGCCCGTCACGGCCCACGGCCTCGGCGCGCTCTCTGTGCGCCTGGAGCGCTTCCCGGTCGGGCCGGTGACGCGTGCCTTCCGTAGGCGCTTTTTTCCCGAGGTCGAGCTTGCCGAGTGGAACGACTGGCGCTGGCAGGCGCGTCGGCGCATCCGCACGCTCGCAGAGCTGGAGCGGCTGTTCGTGCTGTCCGACGACGAGCGCGATGCCGTGGTGCGCCATCAAGGATCGCTGCCGCTCGGCATCACGCCTTACTATGCAAGCCTGATGAGCCGCGACGACGCGCTTGAGCCGTTGCGACGTACCCATATTCCGGTCGGCACCGAATATCTCAAGGCGCCGGGCGAGGCCGACGATCCGCTTGGCGAGGACGGCCACACGGCCGTGCCCGGTCTCGTGCACCGCTATCCGGACCGGGTGCTGTTTCTCGCCACCGGTTTCTGCTCGACCTATTGCCGTTATTGCACGCGTTCGCGCATGGTCGGCGAGCCTGGCGGCGACTATTCCTTCAGCCGCCCGCAATGGGAGGAGGCGCTCGATTACATCGCCGCCCATCCCGAAATTCGCGACGTGCTGATCTCGGGCGGCGACCCGCTGACCTTGTCCGACGAGCGGCTTGACTATCTGCTCGGGCGCTTGCGCGCTATCCGCCATGTCGAGTTCCTGCGCATCGGTACCAAGGTGCCGGTGGTACTGCCCATGAGGGTCACCCGCTCGTTGACCAGGATTTTGAAGAAGCACCATCCGCTGTGGACGAGCCTGCACTTCATCCATCCTGCCGAGCTCACCCCCGAGGTGACCGAGGCGACTGCGCGGTTAGCAGACGCCGGCATTCCGCTCGGCAGCCAGACGGTGCTGCTCAAGGACATCAACGACACCGTCGACACGCTGAAGACGCTCTATCACGGGCTGCTGATGCGGCGAGTGCGGCCATACTACCTCTATCAATGCGACCCGATCTCGGGCTCGTCGCACTTCCGCACGTCCGTCGATAAGGGCCTGGAGATCATGCAAGGCTTGCGCGGACATACCACCGGTTACGCGGTGCCGACCTATGTGATCGACGCGCCAGGCGGCGGCGGCAAGATTCCGCTTCTGCCCGACTATGTGCAGGGCCGGGACTGCGATGACCTGATCTTGAAAAACTTCGAGGGTAAGATCTATCGCTACACTGATCCGCAAGGGACAGTGGGAGCGGATCGGACGGCAAGCGCCGAAAATCTGTGATGCATATAGCTCTCGTCTACGATCTGCGCGACGACTATCGCGCGCTCGGCTTCTCCGAGGAGGAGTTGGCCGAGTTCGACAATGTCGACACCATCGACCAGCTCGATGGTGCATTGCGCGCGCTCGGCTGCGAGGTCGACCGCGTCGGCCGCGGGCAGGTGCTTGCCGCGCGGCTTGCCGCCGGCGAGCGCTTCGACCTGGTGTTCTCAATCGCGGAAGGCGTGAAGGGCCGCTCGCGCGAGGCGCAGGTGCCGGCGCTCTGCGAGCTGTTCGACCAGCCTTATCTACTGTCCGACCCGCTCACCAGTGCCGTGTGTCATGACAAGGCGGTGGCCAAGCGGCTGGTGGGCGACGCCGGCGTGCCGACACCGGCCTTCATGGTCGCGACGTCGGATGCGAGCGAGCTTCGGAGCTGGAGCCGGTTTCCCGCCTTCGTCAAGCCGATCGCGGAAGGGACAGGCAAAGGCTGCGAGTCGGCCTCAGTGGTGCACACGCCGGATGAGCTTGCCGCCGCCGCGGCGAAGCTTCTGGCGCTCTACCGCCAGCCGGTTCTGGTCGAGACCTATCTGCCTGGCCGCGAGTTCACCGTCGGCGTCGTCGGCAACGGCCAGGAGGCGAGAGTACTTGGCGTCTGCGAGATCGTCCTGAAAGAGGACGGCGAGGCCAATGTCTACTCGCTGCACAACAAGGAGCGGTGCGAGGAACTAGTAATCTACCAGCCCGCGCATGACGGCGAAGCGTGGGCGGCAGGGCGGCAGGCGCTTGCGGCTTACCACGCTCTCGAGTGCCGTGACGCGGCGCGCATCGACTTTCGCTCCAATGCTTTCGGCGAGCCTTATTTTCTGGAAGCCAACCCGCTTGCCGGTCTGCATCCACAACATTCGGACCTTCCCATTCTCGCCGCGCAGAACGGGGTTCCCTACGTCGAGCTGATCGGCATGATCCTCGACGCCGGCTTGGCGCGTTACGGACTTGTCCGGCCCGGCATGGAACGGGAGCGGAGACGCGCCTGATGGCGCTCAAGCCAGGCGGCTTCATCCCCGTCGTGCATGCCGCGACGCGCGAACGTCCCGACGAGATCGACACGCTGCTTTCCGCCGAAGCCGTGGCTCGAGCGCTCGGCGAGCTCGGCTATGCCACCGAGATCGTCGCCGTCGATCTCGACCTCAACCATTTCTATGCCGTGAAGCGTCGGGACCCGGTTCTCGTGTTCAACCTGGTCGATGGGGTGCGCGGCGACGGCAGGCTCGCGCCCGTCATCCCCTCGCTGCTCGATGCGGTGGGGCTTCCCTTTACCGGCGCCCATTCAGACGCTTGGCTCGAAACGCTGTCGAAGGTCGCGACCAAGCTGAAGCTTGTGCACGAAGGCTTGCCCACGCCCGATTTTTCGGTGGACGGCTCAGGTCTCGATCCTGACGCGCTCTTCATCGTCAAGGCGGTGTGGGAGCATGGCTCGCTCGGCCTCGACGAGAGTTCGGTGGTGAAGGGCATTGACGTCGCGCGCGTCATCGCCGACCGCGGCGCGCGCTTCGGCACCGAGCATTTCGCCGAAGGCTTCGTCGAGGGGCGCGAGTTCAACCTCTCTCTGCTTGAGGAGCGTGGCCGGGGCACCGTGTTGCCCATCGCCGAGATCCTGTTCGAGGATTGGCGCGAAGAGCGCCCGCGCATCGTCGGCTATGACGCCAAATGGACGAGCGATAGCGAGGCCTATATCGGCACGCCGCGCCGCTTCGGCCTGGAGTCCGCCGAGCCCGCGCTTGCGGCCGCGCTGGAAAGGCTCGCCAAGTCCTGCTGGGACCTGTTCGGCCTTGCCGGCTACGCCCGCGTCGACTTCCGCGTCGATCGCGAAGGCAAGCCCTGGATACTAGAGGTTAACGTCAATCCCTGCCTCAACCCCGATGCAGGCTTTGCCGCGGCGGCGGCTCAAGGCGGGCTCTCCTACCGCGACCTCATTGGCGGCATTATCGATGCCGCGCCACGAGCCTTGCCAGCCAACGCCTGACATGCTTCGCATCTAGTCATGTTGCGCATCCGCAAAGTGGCCGACGCCACCACGGCGCCGAACCGCGCCGCGATCGAGGCGGCGCAAAGGATCATGCGCGAGCAGTTTCCGGCGATGCCCGATTACGACATCGCCAAGCTCCCCGACCAGCTCGCCAATCCGCTCAAGCATCGCTTCGTGGCGCGCCTTTTCGTCGCCGAGAACGCCCGCGACCAGACGCTTGGTGTCGCGCTTTTGCTGCACGCGCCGGACATCGGCTTTTCTTATCTCGAGATCATCTCGACCGCGCTTGGCCGCACGGGGAGGGGGATCGGCGCCACGCTTTACGAGCGGGTACGCGAGGAGGCGCGCGCGCTTGGCACTCAGCTCTATTTCGAGAGCCTGCCCGACGATCCGGCGCTCAGCCCAAACTCCGAGATCAGGGCCAACAATGCCAACCGGCTTAAATTCTACGAGCGCTACGGCGCGCGCCCGATCATTAACACGGCCTATGAGACGCCTGTCACGCCGGGCACCAGCGACCCTCCCTACCTGATGCTCGATCCGCTTGGCTCAAACGATCTGCCGAGCCGCGACAAGGTGCGCAAGGTGGTGCGCGCCATCCTCGAGCGGAAATACGGGCTCGGCGGCGCCTATGTGCAGATGGTGGTCGACTCGATCCAGGACGATCCGATCGGTTTGCGCGAGCCGCGCTATACCAAGGGCCCGCAAAGGGCCGAGGTCCGCGCGCTTGACGAGCCGCGCATCGCGCTCGTGGTCAATGACGACCACACCATTCATCACGTGCAGGAGCGGGGCTATGTCGAGGCGCCCGTGCGCATCCGCTCGATCATGGCCGAGCTCACCGCCTCCGGTCTGTTCGAGAAGGTGCCGGCCAAGCGCTTCTCAGACCGCCACATCCGCGCCGTGCATGACGGGCGGCTCGTCGATTACATCCGCAAGGCCTGCCTCATCGCCGGCCCGAAGAAGTCGATCTATCCTTATGTGTTCCCGACGCGGAACCCGGCGCGGGCGCCGAAGGACGAGACGGTGCTCGCCGGCTATTACTGCATCGACACGTTCACGCCGCTCAACCTCAATGCCTATCTCGCTGCACGCTCGGCGGTCGATTGCTCGCTCACCGCAGCAGAGAAAGTGCTTGAGGGCGCCGACCTCGCTTACGCCCTGGTGCGCCCACCAGGCCACCACGCCGAGACGCGCACTTTCGGCGGCTTCTGTTATTTCAACAATGCGGCGATCGCCGCCAACATGCTGACGCGCTACGGCCGTGTCGCCATCCTCGACATCGACTATCACCACGGCAACGGCCAGCAGGAAATCTTCTACACGCGCTCCGACGTGCTCACCGTGTCGATCCACGGTCATCCGAGCTTCGCCTATCCCTATTTCACCGGCTTCCGCGACGAGACCGGCATCGGCCCAGGCGCCGGCTACAATCTCAATCTGCCACTCCCCGAGCATATCACCCCTGAGCAGCACCGGAACGCGGTCGCGGAGGCCCTGCGCCGCGTACGCCGCTTCGCGCCGGCCTTCCTCGTGGTGTCAGCCGGGTTCGACACGGCGCGCGGCGATCCCACCGGCACCTGGTCCAATCGAGCGCGCGACTTCGAGCAGCTCGGCCACATGATCGGCGAGCAGGGCTACTCGACGCTCGTGGTGCAGGAGGGCGGCTATCGCGTGCGCACGCTCGGCACCAATGTGCGGAATTTCTTTGCAGGCCTGGTTACCGGCCATTCCGCTGCTCGCCAGGTGGCGCCGGCGCTCGCGCGAAGCGCCGGTCAGCGTCCGCCCGCTCGGGACGGGCTCGAATGGCGGAGCGCGGTGATGGCCGACGATGTCGGGCGCGTGCGCTCGCTTGTCGCTTCGACCGGCTTCTTCAATGCGGCGGAGGTCGACGTCGCCGCCGACCTCGTCACCGAGCGCCTCGCCAAGGGCATCCGCTCAGGCTACCACTTCATTCTCGCCGAGCGCGGCAGCGGGCTCGTGGCCTATGCCTGTTACGGTCCGATCGAGGGCACGCAGGCGTCATTCGATCTGTACTGGATCGCCGTGGCACCTGAGGAGCAGCGCAAAGGCCTGGGCCCTCAGGTGTTCGCCCGAGCCGAAAGCGCCATGCGCAAGACTGGCGCCAAGAAAATCTATGTCGATACCTCCTCATCCGACCGCTATGCGGGCACGCGCGGCTTTTATCGGCGCATGGGCTTTGCGGAGGATGCGCGATTGCCGGACTTCTACGGGCCCGGCGACAGCAAAGTCATCTATGTGAAAGAGTTCGCCGCGGCCGACTCCGCAACGTCGGCGTGATGGATGTGATCAGGGATCGCATCAAGCCCGGGACGGTGCATGGTCACCACCGATCTACCGGCGTCGCCAGAGACGCGTAGCGGCGGCGGCTTCACGGTGATGGATGCGCCGACGAGTTGAGTTGGCGCTCAGGCCGGCACGGCCTCGATCACGGAGAGCCCTGAGCTTGTGGCGTGCACTTTCGAAAGCGCAAGGTTTGCTTCGGCGAGCAGCCGCTCGAACTCCTGAAGCGTGCGCGCCCGGCCGCCGGTGATGACCATCATGTGTAGGTCGATCATGACGGCGCTCGGATCGTCCTGAGCTTGCTCGGGGAACAGGTGCTCGACGATCGCGAGCTTGGCACGCGCCGGCATGGCATCGCGGCAGCTTTCCAGGATGGCGCGGGCCGCCACGACGTCCCAATGCTGGATGACGCTTTTCAGCAGATAGACATCAGCTTCGACCGGAATCTCCGCGAGGAAATCGCCGCCGACCGTCTTCACGCGCTTGTCCACGCCATGAAGCTTCAAGAATTTCTTGGCGCCGATGATGGTCTCGGGCAGGTCGAAGAGGATGCCTCGCATGTCGGGATGCGCTTGAAGGATGGCGGCGAGCAGCCCGCCATGACCGCCGCCGATGTCTGCAACGCGGCCGACGCCCGCGAGATCCAACACCTCCAGGATCGGGCCGGCGTGGGCGAAGGTCTCGCCCGCGACATAAGCGGCGAAGATGTCGCCGCCGCGAAAATTCTCGTTCCGCCATGCCCACACATCGGTGCCGAACACATGCTCGAAGGCAGGTTCGCCGTTCGCCAAAGTGTGGAGGAGGTTCGCCCAGGGCTGCCAATATTGCTCGACCACGATCATGACCTTCTCGCCGAGCCTCGACGGTGAGCCAGGCTTGAGGGCCTGGCCGAGGCTTGTGAGCGTGAATCTGCCGTCGGAACGCTCCTCGCAAATGCCGAGGGTCACGAGGCCCCGCAGGAAGCGGAGGAGATGAGGCGCCGAAAGGCCGAGCTCGGACGCCAACGCTTCGGCGGTCCAGGGCCGCGCTCCCATCCGGTCCGGCAGCCCGAGCTTCACGGCCGCATAGGCTAGCGCCGAGGCGTGATATGCCTCGATCGCGGATCGCAAGCGCTCCTCCGCGTGCTCTTCCCCAGTCTCATTCATGGCCAATCATGTCATGGCCGGGCTTGCTCAGGCCATCCACGTCTTTTCATCCCCGCGACAAAAAACTTGCGTCACCCCGGCGAAAGCCGGGTCGCCCTTTGTTCGCGCATCCCGCGGGAGATGGATACCGGCTTGCGCCGGTATGACGAGTGATTGCGCGCCCACCACTTATCCCCGCCTTTCGCACGTGCACTAGCTCATCCCTAGTCCAAGAGGACGCGAGCTCGCAGACCGTCTGCTTCTCGGGGCGAGGGGTGTGGCGCCTGAGGAGAACCGCGAAACCGGCGTGCGACCTCATCTGAGAAAGAGTGGTCTCGCGTTTCGCGGCCGGTGTAACGGACCACCTCAGGGGCTCGTCTGCCCCCGCCCTGGGATGGAAAGCCCCGGTCCATCTCTGCCGGCAGCTTTAAGCTGCCCGGGGAAGAGGCTGTACGCGAGGGGAAGGGGCTTGAACATATCGCCGCAAGCGGGGCGCCGAGAGGCTGCCCACTAAGAATGGAAGCGGCCTTTCGGCGCTCCACTAGTCCTCCCTTTGCGGGAAGGCAGATGCTCTTTGACACACCCTCGCGCGCCAGCGCCGCGAGGCGACTCGACATGCGTTTTCCACTTTGCAAGGACAAGCCATTGCCGACTCGGGCGCTATTCGCTAACCAACGCCATGACGGACCACCCAGACAAAGTGCTGATCGTCGATTTCGGCGCGCAATACACCCAGCTCATCGCGCGGCGGGTGCGCGAGGCCGGCGTCTATTCGGAGATCGTGCCCTTCGACAAAGCCGAGGCTGCGGTAAAGCCGGTTCTGCCCAAGGCCATCATTCTCTCCGGCGGGCCGGCGAGCGTGCATGAAAGCGGCACGCCTCAACTGTCGCCCGCCGTGGTTAATTCGGGCGTCCCCATCCTCGGTATCTGCTATGGCGAGCAGGCCATGGTGGCTGCCCTTGGCGGCCAGGTGGAAGGCGGCCAAACCCGTGAGTTCGGCCGTGCCGAGCTCGAGATCACCGGCGATACGCCGCTGTTCCACGATGTGTGGCGGCCGGGAACGCGGGCGCCGGTCTGGATGAGCCATGGCGACCGCGTCACCAAGCTGCCGGAGGGCTTCCGCGTCGTGGCGGTGTCGAACGGCGCGCCGTTTGCGGCAATCGCCGACGACGCCCGCAAGCTTTATGGCGTGCAGTTCCATCCGGAGGTGGTCCATACGCCGGACGGTGCTGCGCTGATCGCCAATTTCGTGCACGCAATAGCCGGCTGCCCGGGCGATTGGTCCATGGCGCAGTTCCGCGCCACCGAAGTCGCGCGCGTAAGAGCGCAGGTCAAGGACGGCCGGGTGATCTGCGGGCTCTCCGGCGGCGTCGACTCGGCAGTCGCGGCACTCCTCATCCATGAAGCGATCGGCGATCAGCTCACCTGCATTTTTGTCGATCACGGGCTCTTGCGCGAGAACGAGGCGCGCGAGGTGGTCGATCTGTTCCGCGGCCACTACAACATCCCGCTCGTCGCGGTCAATGCCGGCGCCCGTTTCCTCGCGGCGCTCGACGGTGTCACCGACCCGGAAGCGAAGCGCAAGACCATCGGCCGCCTGTTCGTCGAAGTGTTCGAGGAGGAAGCCGAAAACCTCGGCCAGGTCGACTTCCTCGCCCAAGGCACGCTCTATCCAGATGTCATCGAGAGCGTGTCGTTCTCAGGCGGACCATCGGCGACCATCAAGTTGCACCACAATGTCGGCGGGCTGCCTGAGCGGATGCGGCTCAAGCTGATCGAGCCTTTGCGCGAACTGTTCAAGGACGAGGTGAGGACGCTCGGCCGCGAGCTCGGCCTGCCGCCAACCTTCGTCAACCGCCATCCTTTCCCTGGGCCTGGGCTAGCCATCCGCGTTCCGGGCGAGGTGACTGAGGAGAAGCTTGCCATCCTGCGCCGCGCCGACGCCTTATATCTCGACGAGATCAGGAAGGCCGGGCTCTACGACACGATCTGGCAGGCCTTCGCCGTGCTGCTCCCGGTGCGCACCGTCGGGGTTATGGGGGATGCGCGCACCTACGACTATGTGTGCGCGCTCCGCGCCGTCACGTCGACCGACGGGATGACCGCCGACTACTACGACTTCTCCCACGACTTTCTCGGGGCTACGGCGCGGCGCATCATCAATGAGGTGCACGGCATCAACCGCGTGGTGTATGACATCACCTCCAAGCCTCCCGGCACCATCGAGTGGGAGTAGCTGATTGCAGAGTGAGAGAGCTATGACTGAGCAGAGGAAGCTTGAGGTTTTTCAGGATTTGTCCCTACGGGGACCGTCTGAGTCTCGGCCGCAGGCCGTTTATGCCGCCAAGCGGCATGGCAGGAACAAGGTGGTCGTGGCGATGCCGCAGGCCGTCAGGCCCAGGTTGCAAGCGGCCTCCGGCACTGGCGAGAAGGTCGCGATGCTGCGCCGGTGACCATCAACGAGTGCGGGGGCAGAACCGCGTGGTGTGCGACATCAGCTCCAAGCCTCCGGGCACCATCGAGTTAACGTGGAGTTATTCCCATAGCCGTCACAACAATGACGCAGGCGCATTCGATTCTGGCGCGTGGTCACAAAGATTCGGAGATGAAGTCATGTTGAAGAAAATTCTGATTGCGCTGCTCGCGATCATCGCCGTGTTCCTGATCGTCGTCGCGCTGCAGCCCTCCGAGTTCCATGTGGAGCGGACGGCGACCATGGCGGCCCCACCGGCGACGGTGTTCGATCAGGTCAACGACTTCCACAAATGGGACGCGTGGTCGCCCTGGGCCAAGCTCGATCCCAATGCCAAGATCACGTTCGAAGGCTCGCCGTCAGGCGACGGCACGATCATGACCTGGGCCGGTAACAACCAAGTCGGCGAGGGGAAAATGACGCTCGCCGAGAGCCGCCCCAACGAGCTCGTGAAGATCAATGTCGATATCGTGAAGCCGATGGAAGGCTCCAGCACGTCG
Source organism: Methyloceanibacter sp. (assembly GCA_035260285.1). Classification (GTDB taxonomy): domain Bacteria; phylum Pseudomonadota; class Alphaproteobacteria; order Rhizobiales; family Methyloligellaceae; genus Methyloceanibacter. The sequence continues at coordinate 7,349 of DATFVP010000149.1, read as the reverse complement.
GAGTTTGCCTTCAAGCCTGAGGGCGACCAGACTGCTGTGACGTGGAGCATGTCAGGCCATCAGAATTTCATTGCCAAGGCCATGTGCCTGGTGATGAACGGCAAGAAGATGATGTCCGACTCATGGACAAGGGGCTCGCCAATATGAAATCTGTGGTGGAAGGAACAAGCAAGACCTAAGGCGTTCGGGAATGACCCTGCTCATCATCGGCATCATCGTCATGATCGGCATTCATCTGGTGCCGGCCTTCCCGGACCTGCGCGAAAGGCTGATCGGACAGCTCGGCCAGAACGGCTACCGGCTTCTATTCTCGGTCGTCTCGACCCTCGGCCTGGTGCTGTTGATCTGGGGCTTCGCTCGCGCGCCCGTCATTCAGGTCTGGTCGCCGCCCGACTGGACGCGCTACGTGGCCATGGTGCTGATGCTGCCGGTGTTCGTCCTGCTCATCGCCGCCTATGTGCCTGGTCAGATCAAGGCGAAGGTGAAACATCCTTTTGTGGACGCGATCAGCACCTGGGCGCTCGCCCATCTCATCGCCAATGGCGACGTTGCGTCGATCATCCTGTTCGGCTCGTTCCTCGCTTACTCTGTGTTCGACCGTATCGCGCTGAAGCACCGCCCCGCGACCGGCCTCGTCACGGTTGCGGAAACCGGGCCGGCGCGCAACGACGTGATCGGCGTGGTAGGAGGGCTGCTGCTCTACGTGGTGTTTCTTGTCTGGCTGCACCCGCTGCTGATCGGGACGTCACCGCTGCATTGATTTGAAAATCAAGCAAAAACAATAAGTTAGAGCGATTTCCGGTGAGGCGAAGGTCATGCCGCGGGGCTCCCGAGATAGACCAAGGGAGGGGTGGTCAGGCACGCTTTTGCACTGCAAAAATCCCCATATATCTGGCATAAGACGAAAAAGCCGCTGGCTTGCTTTTCTTGGGAGCTCGGAACGTGTCGGGTGAATTCAGCTTCAAGCGGGTGACCGCGCCGGACATCGCAAAACGCAAAGGCGGAGCGCCGATCGTGGCGCTCACTGCCTATCATGCGCACACCGCGCGCATCATCGACCCTTATGTCGACATGCTGCTCGTCGGCGATTCGCTCGGCATGGTGATGCATGGTTACGAGACCACGGTGCCCGTGCCTCTCGAGTTGATGATCATGCATGCGCAGGCCGTGGTGCGCGGCTCTTCCCGCTCGCTCGTGGTGGTGGACATGCCTTTCGGCTCTTATGAGGAGAGCCCGTCGGAAGCCTTCCGCAACGCCGCGCGGATGATGAAGGAGACCGGCTGCGGTGCCATCAAGATCGAGGGCGGCGCTCATATGGCTGAGACCATCCGCTATCTCACCGATCGCGGCATCCCAGTCATGAGTCACATCGGCATGACGCCGCAGGCTGTGAACACGATCGGTAGCTTCAAGCCGCGCGGGCGGTTCCGCTCGGAGTGGGCGGCGTTCGAGGAGGACGCGCGCGCGGTTGCCGAAGCCGGTGCCTTCGCCATCGTGCTCGAGGCTCTCGCCGAGCTGCTCGCTGCGCGCATCACCAAGCAGATTTCCATTCCCACCATCGGCATCGGGGCCTCCGCCGAATGCGACGGACAAATCCTCGTGCTGGAGGACATGCTGGGCTTGAGCCCGCGTGTGCCGAGATTCGTCAAGGAGTACGCGCAAATCGGTGAGGCCATCGAGACCGCGGTGAAGGCTTACGCGAATGAGGTTCGCGGCCGCCAGTTTCCATCGGACGCCTACACCTATCCGATGTGCGACGAGCCGGCGCCAGTCACGAAAAAGCCCAAAATGACAGGCAGTTAGCCCGTCCAGCGCATCGGTACTGCTTAAGCCTAACGGCTCGCGCACGAGGGTAAGAGTGCCTTGCGCGAGCACCACGCCTTCACTATACGGCGGAGGGGGAGGAGCGGGCCGGCGTCTGCTTCCAGAACCTGCCCCTAGTCGTCACGACAAAAGAGTTCGCCGCCAATGAGCGACCGTGATTTTTTTCGCGAGGTGGACGAGGCCGTCCGCCAAGACCGCTACAAAGAGCTGTGGGACAAATACGGCGTTTATGCCTTCATCGCGGCTGGAGTGATCGTGGCGGCGGTGGCCGGCTTCAAGGCTTGGACCTTTTGGCAGGAGCGCAAGGCGCAAGAAGCCGGCACTGAATTCAGCCAAGCGGTTACGCAACTCGATGGCGGCGAAGCGGCCAAGGCGCGTGACGCCCTCAACGCCTTGGCCGAGAAGGGGCCAGCCGGCTATAGCGTGCTGGCGCGATTCCAACTCGCTGCCGCAGAGGCGCAAGCCAGCAATACTGATAAGGCGGTTGCGGACTACGACGCTCTCGCCACGGATTCCGGCACGGACAACATTCTGAAGGGACTCGCCACGATTCAGGCGGCGACGCTGCGGCTTGACACTGCCGACTACGCGGAGATGGAGCGGCGCCTCAAAGGGCTGATCGAGGAGGGTAGCCCCTGGCGGTATTCGGCGCGGGAACTGCTTGGGCTTTCGGCCTACAGGCTGAATAAGATGCCTGATGCCGAAAAACAATTCAGCACGCTCGTCGCCGATCAGGGAACGCCTCAAAATTTGCGCGAACGTGCCGATATGATGCTGGCGCTCATCGTGGGCGAGCCGCAGGCGTTGAGCACCACGGCGAACTAGCGCTTAAACCGAAGATGGCTCGAAAAGTGGGCCCAATTCGTAAACGGGGAAGCGATAGCCATTTTTGGCGCATTTGCCTTGCGGCGTTGCTCGCCGCGAGCCTCACTGGCTGCTCGGCTGGAATGCCCTCCCTGTCTAGCATCAAAAATCCGTTCAAGAAGAAGGAAGAGATCCTGCCGGGCGAGCGTATCGCCGTGATTACCGACCAGAGTCTCGAGGCCCCCGATCCCGCCGCCGCGGGGAAGCCCATAGCCTTGCCTCCGCCAGTGGCCAATGCGTCGTGGGCGGAGCCTGGAGGCAGTCCCTCGAACAGTCTCGGCCATCTTGCTCTCGGCGATCGCGTGAACAAAGCTTGGCGGGTGGACATCGGCACTGGCTCTTCGTCCAGCGGACGCCTCAGCGCGGTCCCGCTTGTCGCCGACGGCAAGGTGTACACTCTCGATGCCGGCGGCACGGTATCGGCCTTCTCTGCCTCGGGGGGCGGTAAAGTGTGGGGCACGAGCGTGACGCCGAAAAACGAGAAGCGGGCGGAAGGCTTCGGCGGCGGTCTCGCACTCGACAGTGGGCGGCTCTATGTCACCACAGGATACGGCACCGTCGTCGGCATCGACCCAGCGAAGGGAAGCGTGCTGTGGACACAGAAGGTCGGCGAGCCCGTGCGCTCATCGCCCACTGCGTCGGGCGGCAAAGTTTTTTTCGTGTCGACCGACAGCGTGTTGCACTGTCTCGACGGCAATGACGGCCAGGAGCTGTGGACCGCGCGGGGCGTGCCTGAGCCGGCGACGCTGCTTTCCAACGTGAGCCCGGCGGTGGGGCAGGGGCTGGTGGTTGCGGCGTTCCCGGCGGGGGACATCACCGCCTTTGGGGTCGGCAGCGGGCAACCCGCGTGGCGCGAGTCGCTCGCACGCTCCAGCGAGACGAGCGCCGCTGGCATCCTCGCCGATCCGGCGCGGCCGGTAATCGACCGAGGCGTCGTGTTCGTGGTCGGGCACGGCGGCAAGATGATCGCGGTGTCGGAATCGTCGGGCGAGCGGCTGTGGAGCCGGAACGTAACCAGCACCCAGATGCCCTATTCCGCCGGGGATGCGGTCTTCGTTGTCGATGTGAACGGCAAGCTGATGGCGCTTTCACGCACCGATGGCAAGGTCCGCTGGATCACCCAGCTTCCTGGCACGGCGCGGTGGAATGGGCCGGTGCTGGCGGGCGGCAAGCTCTGGGTGGTCTCGACGGACGGCTCGCTGGTCGCGGTGGACGCGCGAAGCGGCCAGATCGCAAGCACCACCCCGCTGGGCACCAAGGTCTTTGTCTCGCCGGTTGTGGCGGCCGGACGCTTGTATATTCTGGCCGACAACGCCACGCTGATCGCTCTTAACTAGCATAGACACGGGAGCGGTCAGGCTCGTCTCACGCTCCCGGTCCAGCCTCATGCCCTTTACCATCGCCATCGTCGGACGGCCGAATGTCGGCAAGTCGACGCTGTTCAACCGACTTGCCGGCAAGCGTCTGGCGCTCGTCGACGATCAGCCGGGATTGACCCGCGACCGGCGCGAGGCTGATGCCGAGCTTGGAACGACCGCGGTCAGGTTGATCGACACCGCGGGGCTTGAGCACGGCGATCAGGGTCTCACCGCTCGGTTGCGCGATCAGACTGTGGCCGCCATCAAGCAGGCCGACCTCGTCGTCTTCCTGATCGACGCGCGGGCGGGCGTTGTCGCCGCCGACGAGATCTTCGCCGAGACGGTGCGAGCATCGGGGAAGCTGGTGATCCTTGCCGCCAACAAATGCGAGGGTCGCGCGGCGGAGCCGGGCCTCTACGAAGCGTTTTCGCTGGGCCTCGGCGAGCCGCTGCCGATCTCAGCCGAGCATGACCTCGGCATTGGCGACTTGAGCGAAGTGATCGAGCAGGCGGCCCGCGCTCAAAGAGAGGGCGCCGAGATCGCGAAGGGGCATGCCGAGGAGGAAGAGGGTGCCGCCCATCCGCTTCGCATCGCCGTGGTCGGGCGTCCCAATGTCGGTAAATCCACGCTGGTGAATACTATCCTCGGCGAGGAGCGCCTGATCACCGGGCCCGAGGCCGGAATCACGCGTGACGCCATTGCAGTCGACCTCGAGCGACAGGGCAGGGCGCTCAGGCTATTCGACACCGCCGGCTTGCGGCGCAAGATGCGGGTGGAAGGAACAGCGGAGGAGCTTTCCGTCGGCGACACCCTTCGGGCCATCAGGTTTGCGGAAGTCGTCGTGCTGTTGCTCGATGCCGAGCGTCCGTTCGAGAAGCAGGACTTGCAGGTCGCCGATCTCATCGTCGAGGAGGGAAGGGCGCTCGTCATCGCTGTGAACAAATGGGACGTGGTTCGGGCGCCGCAAGCGCGGCTTGCCGAGTTGCGGGCAACCTGCGAACGCCTCCTACCGCAGATCAAGGGCGTGGCCTTCGTTCCCGTCTCAGCGCTGACGGGCAAGGGCGTCGACAATCTGATGGGTGCGGTGCTTGCGGCTGATGAGGTATGGAACAAGCGGCTACCCACGCATGCGCTCAATCAATGGCTGAGAGAGGCGGTCGAAACGCATTCGCCGCCAGCGGTCTCGGGCCGGCGCAGCAAGCTTAGATACATCACTGAGAGCAATGCGCGGCCTCCGACCTTCGTGCTGTTCTGCTCGCGCCCGAAGGCGCTGCCCGACTCTTATGTGCGCTACCTGGTAAATTCCTTGCGCGAAACATTCGACCTTCCCGGCGTGCCGATCAGGCTGCATCTGCGCAAGGGGGAAAACCCCTACGCCAAGGGGGAATGAGGTGCGATGAGCGACAGCGTCACCGAAGTCTATTTCTACCATCTTGAGCGGCGCACGCTTGAGGAGGTGCTTCCGACGCTGCTCGAGCGCTCGCTGGAACGCGGGTGGCGCGCCACGGTCCAAGCCGCGAGCGAGGAGCGGGTCGAGGCGCTCGACACGCTGCTTTGGACTTATCGCGAGGAGAGCTTCCTTGCCCATGGCACGGCGCGGGACGGCTATGCCGAAGCCCATCCCATTTACCTTACCGCCGGCGGCGACAATCCAAATGGGGCGCAGGTCCGCTTCCTGGTCGACGGCGCTGAGATCGATGATGCCGCGCCATATGCGCGCGTGGTTTACGTGTTTGATGGGCGCGACGAAGCTGCGGTGAGCCAGGCCCGCGCGGCGTGGCAGAGCGCCAAGGAGCAAGGTTTCAGCATCAGTTACTGGCAGCAAGATGCCCAAGGCGGTTGGCGGCAAAAGGCATGACAGCGCCTTGTCGGTGTCATAGGGCACCGCTATAAGCCCTCAAAACAATTCAAAGCCTTGAGGGACTCAGGCACTATGGCCATTGAGCGTACGCTTTCGATCATCAAGCCAGACGCCACCGAGCGCAATCTCACCGGGCAAATCATCGCCCGGCTCGAGGCCGCGGGCTTGCGGGTGATCGCACAGAAGCGGATCTGGTGGAAGAAGAAGGACGCCAGGAAATTCTACGAGGTCCATAAGGGCCAGGACTACTACAAGACGCTTGTCGCCTTCATGATCTCTGGTCCCATCGTGGTGCAGGTGCTGGAAAGCGAGAACGCCATTGCCAAGAACCGCGAGGTGATGGGGGCGACCAACCCCGTCGATGCCGCGCCAGGCACCATCCGCAAGGATTTCGGCGTCAACCATCAGAAGAACTCGGTGCACGGCTCGGACAGCCCGGAAACGGCGAAGAAGGAAATCGCCCTTTGCTTCAAGAAGGCCGAGATCGTGGGGTAGCGTAGACATCGGGGCACGCCAGCATGCGCAGATTTCAAGTCTACACTGCGGCGTTCGCTGCTGTTTTTCTCACTGCATTTACGGTCACAGCAGCAGCCCAGCAGGATAAGCAGGTTTTGGCCAGTGAACGCACCGAGCAAGCATTGGACCGCGTCCGCTCAGAGCCGCCCGCGCTTCGCGACTTCCTTAAGCGCATGCCGAAAGGCGCCGATTTGCACAGCCATCTGAGCGGTGCAGTCTATGCCGAGACGCGTATTCGCGATGCGATTGCCGCCGGGCTCTGCGTGGATCAGGACGCCAAGGCGTTTGCCAAGTCGCAACCTGTGGTCGCCGGTGTGGAACTCCAGTCGGTGTGCGAACAGGACCAGGTTCCGGCGTCCGAGCTTCCCAAGAACCAGCGCCTCTACAACGGTCTCGTCGATTCCTTCTCGATGCGCGGCTTTGTTCCGTCGGAGGGCGTTACCGCGCACCCGACCATTTCTTCGACGGGTTCACCAAATTCGGCGGCACCGATCCTCGCCACACTGGGGAATGGGCCGATGAGGTCGCCGCTCGCGCCGCGAGCCAGAATATTCAATATCTCGAGCTGATGGTCACGCCGACTTGGCGCCGCTTAACACCATCACCAGAGGCGTGACGTGGCAAGAGGACCTCAAGTCGCTGTAGGACGAGTTGATCGGCAAAGGCTTGCTGGACGATATTCCCTCCGCCCGCGCCTTCCTCGACGAGGCCGACGCGCTCAGACGCGACCGCGAGCACTGTGGGGCGCCGGACGAGAGTCCGGCCTGCAAGGTGGAAACGCGCTACCTCTATCAAGTCTTCCGCAATACGCCGAGGGAGAGCGTGTTCGCCCAGGCGCTGTTCGGCTTTGAGTTGGCATCCATCGATCCTCGCGTGGCGGGGATCAACCTCGTCGGCAGCGAAGACAATTTCGCAGCAATGGCCGA
>DATFVP010000148.1:0-6172 GCA_035260285.1 Methyloceanibacter sp. | reverse complement strand
CTCCACGGCTTGGCGGAGCGCCTTCTCGTGATAGGCGTAGTCCGACGCCTTACGATGCCGCCCGTAGCCTAGGATTATGCGCAACGCCTCGTGGAACGCGGCCACCGCATAGCAGGAGTGCGTGCGGTGATAGGCGGGCGTCGACACGTCCACGCCGTCGATGATGCCCCAATGACGCGCTTCGAGGATCGGATGGTGCACATAGGTGTAGCAGCCGCGATTCTTCACAAGGCCGATCGCCTTGTCGGCGAAGCTTACCGGCGCATAGGTGAGCGGCAGCGACAAAACACCCTTCTGTGGACACGACGCCCAGGCGACCACGCCAGGATAGTCGTCGATGTTGAACTCGGCGACACCGAGGCTAGAAGCGGCATCGACAATCCCCATCACCCCATGCTTGAGGCAGGCGTCGCTGAAGCCCTTGAGGTCGTTGATGCGGCCAGATCCAGTCTCCCAATGGGCCATGAAGGCCCACATCGGATTGTGCTCGGCAAGCGCCTTGTCCACGAACTCGCCGATGACCGACTTGCCGTGCGGCGTTTCCATCGTCACGACGTTCTTCGGCTTCGGGTTGAACGAATCCGCAGCCAACTCCTCGTTCGAGGAGGCCTTCATGCGGATGGTAAGGCCACCGATTCCGGAGAAGGTGCCGTTAGGGAAAACCACGACCGTGTCGCCCGGCAAGATCATTGAGAGTACGCAATCGACTCCGCTGAAGCCCGTGCCGCCCACGCCGTAAGTGTAGAGGTTTTTGGTGCCCCACAGCTCGCGGAGCATCTCCTTGGCTTCAATCATGCCTCGCAGAACATCCTGCTGCATGTGGTCGGCGACGCCCGTCTTGGCGAAGCGTTCGAGCACGCGAGGGTCGGTGTTCCCAGGCCCGGGACCGGCAGCGAGAGTGTCAGGAATTTTAAGCGGCGGATATATCATCATGGAATCTCAGGAGGCTAACGGCCATCTACAGAGCAAGCGAGAGCCTGACGCCAACTGGCTCTAAGTCCCGAATACACAATATAACAACAGAATAGCTTCCGAACCCGTCCGGGGACATGATCGCCTCCTGAGCGGGGAATAATAGAACCGAATGAAGAGTGGTCCCTAAGGGTCAGTAGCTGACGTGACTTTGGCGAATGTAGATGACCGCTTTGGGCCGAATATCGGATGTATCGCATTTCCTTCAACGGCGAGCCTCGAGCCCCGCTTCGACTGCAACATTGCAAATCGTACCACCACTTCCGAGCCACGCCCGCCACCCACCTTTCTCACCGAACTCTTCGCCACAAGCCTGACTGGGACCAAAGCTCTTGGTTAACTAGTTAGCCACATGGTAAATCTAAGTCCTATCGAGTTTCGTGTCCGCCGCAGCCTTAGTTGGCTCGCATACAAGTTTTTTGCGCCCCCGATCGGTAGTCGACGAAGGGCAGGTCATGGCTAGGGAGGAGAGAATGGTTGCGACACAATCAAAGAAGCAGCCAAAGAAGCAACGTGCCGGAGCATCAGCAATCGCCAGCTTGTTGGCGACGATCGCCGTTTCGCTTTCGGCGGGACTGATTGTTTGCATAGGCGCTGTCCAGGCCGAGGAGCCGATCATGATTGGTGGCGCGCTCTGCCTCACCGGCATTCAGGCGCCACTCGATGCGCCTGGGCTCAAGGGCGCTGAGCTCGCCGTCAAGGTAGTCAACGAGAAGGGCGGCGTTCTGGGTCGTCCTCTCAAGTTCGTTAATCTCGATGGCAAGAGCGATCCAGTCACCGTCGGCACGAATGCCGCGCAGCTGGTCTCCCAAGGCGCCAAGGCGATCGTTGCGCCCTGCGATTTTGACTTCGGCGGACCGGCAAACCGCGAAGCGCAGAAAGGTGGCATCGTCGGCGTGTCGACCTGCGCGTCGTCGCCACTGCATGGTTCTGTCACGCTTGGCGACAAGCAATTCACCCTCTCCATGTGGAACACCACCATGGGCGCGGCCGCCGCAGAATTCGCGCTCGGGAAAGGCTGGAAGAACGCCTATGTCGTCACTGACACCTTCATCGACTATACGACCAGCCTTAGCGACTTCTTCACCAGGCATTTTAAGGCCAAGGGCGGCCACATCATATTCGAGGACAAGTACACCCAGGGTGCCCAAGACTTTTCGGCCCAGCTAGCACGCCTCCAGCGCTCGCAGCAGAAGCCTGACGTGCTGTTCATCTCGTCCTACATGCCCGACCTCGGCACCATCATTCGGACCATTCGCCAGGCCGGCATCAAAACGCCGATTATCGGAGGCGATTCCTACGACGACTCGAGCCTGTTCGGCGCTCTGGGCGAAAAGTTCGGCAACGATGTCTTCTTCGTTACCCATAGCTTCATGGCACCCGGGGTGACGCCGGCCATGGCGGAATTCCTCGACCGCTACCAGAAGCAGTATGGCGAGGCGCCGGATACGGCGATGGTCGCAACGGGCTGGGACACGATCATGGTGATTGCCCAAGCCATGCAGAAGGCCGGCACGACGGACGGTGCCGCCGTTGCCAAGGCAATGGAGGGAACCCACTACGATCTTCTAACCGGTAAGCTCACATGGTCGAATGCAGCAACCGGCCATGAGCCGAGCATCGAGGCGCCGATGGTCGAAATCAAGGGTGGCAAGCCGGTGTTCCTTGGCTGGACACAGCCTTCGGACGTGGAAAAGCCAGATTACCTGGCGAAGTTAATCAAGGAGCACCCGCAGCAATAACCTGGTCACCAGCACGGGCCGCGAGACGCGCCAACATCATCTCTCCGCCCACCATCCGCCCTTGAGTCCCAAGAAACCGCCCATGAGCGATTCGGCCGCTGCATCGTCGGGCTTGGTTGTCGAGTCGGTTTCAAAGCAGTTCTTCGAGCTGCGGGCGCTCGACGGCGTCAGCCTGCGGTTCGATCGCGGCGAGATCCTCGGCCTCATTGGCCCGAATGGATCCGGCAAGACGACCTTGATCAACGTGATCACCGGGATCGTTCCGCCGACCGCCGGCCGGATCCAGGTGGATGGGTATGACATCACGGGGTGGAAGCCTCATCGAATCGCCCGAGCGGGCCTGGCGCGGACGTTCCAGCGCGTCCGCCTGTTTAACGGCCTGTCGGTCCTGGAAAACGTCGTGGTGGCGGGCTTGAGCGTTGGCCTTTCGCGGCAGGAGGCGGAGTCGCAGGCCCATGCGCTGCTCGACGAGCTGGGCATGGGCAGTTCGGCGGGAGCGGCGGCGAACGCGCTCTCCTACGGCCACGAGCGGCTCGTCGAGATCGCACGGGCGCTTGCGATGCGGCCGCGGTTCCTGCTGCTGGACGAGCCGGCTGCTGGACTCGACGAGAAGGAGAGCAACGCGCTGCTGAGACGGCTGGCGCCGATCCCGGAAAAGCGTGGCCTCGGCATACTGATCGTCGACCATGACATGCGGCTCATCATGCGCCTCTGCCATCGGCTGCATGTGCTGAACTATGGCCGGACCATCGGCGAAGGTCGGCCGGACGAGGTGCGGCGCATCCCCGAGGTCGTCGCGGCCTATCTCGGAACGACGGCCAAGGCAGCCGCGAATGCTTGAGCTTCGCGGACTCCAGGTCCAGTACGGCAGCATCATGGCGGTGCGCGACCTCTCCCTAAATGTCAATGAAGGGGAGCTGGTCGCATTGATCGGCGCCAATGGCGCCGGCAAGACGACGACGCTCGCCACGATTGCCGGGGTCCTGAAGCCGAAAAAGGGGAGCATTGTTTTTCGCGGCCACTCCATCGCAGGCCTGCCGCCCGAGGCAATCGTCCGCAAGGGGATCGCAATGGTGCCAGAGGACCGCGAGGTCTTTCCGACGCTGACCATTGAGCAGAACCTGCGGCTCGGCGGATACATTCGCCGGAACCGGGCTGAATATCGACGCGATGTCGACGAGATGTGCACGCTGTTCCCGATCCTTGGCGAGCGCCTTGCCCAGGCGGCCGGCACGCTCTCCGGCGGCGAGCAGCAGCAGCTGGCTTTGGCGCGAGCCCTGATGTCCCATCCAAAGATGCTGATGCTCGACGAGCCCTCGCTTGGCCTCGCTCCGGCGCTCGTGGATCAGGTCTTCAAGCTGGTGACCAGCCTGCACCGTCAGGGCATGACGATCCTGCTCGTCGAGCAGAACGTTCATCAGACGCTCGACATCGTTGACCGCGCTTACGTTCTCAGCATAGGGCGGGTCGAGGCTGCCGGCACCCCCGCCGATCTGCGTCACCAGGTGAATCTGCAGAGCGTTTACCTCGGCGAAGGCCCGGAAGGGGCACTAGGGCAACTCTCGTGAGCCCGGCAAGCGAGACCGTTACTTTCATCGTCGATTGGCTGAGCCTAGGCAGCCTCTATGCACTGATGGCGCTTGGCCTCGTGATCGTCTACGGCATCCTGCGCCTCGTCAATTTCGCCTATGGCGAGCTCATCATGGTCTCGGGCTACACGCTTTACCTGCTGGGCGGCGGCCCCTTGCCGTGGCTAGTGATGGCAGCGGTCGCCGTGGCGGCAGCCGTCTTGAGCAGCTATCTGACGGAGCGGGTCGCCTTCCGCCCTGTGCGCGAGAAGTCCCTGACCGCCATGCTCATCACCTCCTTTGCCGTCAGCACGCTTCTGCAGAACGCGGCGCTCCTGTTCGTGTCGCCACGCGCCCGGGTCGTCCCGCTGCCGGATCTTTTCTCCGACAGCATCGCGATCGGCGGGACGCTCGTGCCGGTCCGCGATTTGCTCGCCATCGTCGTCAGCCTCGCCATGCTGGCCCTGTTCAGCTTCGTCCTGCGCAAGACGATCCTTGGCATCGCGCTCCGCGCCGCTGCCGACAAGTTCACCATGACGCGGATGCTGGGTGTTCCGGCGAACCTGATCATCAGCACTGCCTTTGCCATTAGCGGCCTTCTCGCCGGCATCGTTTCCCTGTTCTGGCTCGGACGCACGGCATCGGTGACTCCGGGGATCGGACTCGAGCCGCTGATCGTCTCCTTCGTGGCCACGGTCCTGGGCGGCATGCAAAGTTTGATAGGCGCCGTCGTCGGCGGCTATGTGCTGGGGCTGATGACGGTCGCGATCAACACGCTGCTGCCGCAAGACCTAGTCGACTACCGGCAAGCTTTCACATTCGGCCTCGTCATTGTGATCCTGCTGGTCCGGCCCGAAGGCCTCATCCGAGCCAAATAAGGGATTGGGAGCGCCGCATGCGTCTTCGCCACTGGACCGATCCCCTCAACACTTTCGTGCTTCTGGCGGCACCGCTGCTACTGCTGGCCATCCTCCTCCAGTTTGCCGACTGGCCGATCATGGACCACATCGTCACCGAAGCGTTCCTCGATCTTATCCTCGTAGTAGGCTTGCAGATCTTCATGGGAAACACGGGCATTCTCGGCTTTGCCCACATAGGGTTCATGGGGATCGGCGCCTACACATCGGCAATCCTTTCGATGACGCCGATTGCGAAGTCGCTCGCTCTCCCGACGCTCTATCCCCTCCTCGCCGATATCCAGCTCCCGTTCCTAGTTGCCATTGTCCTGGGCGGGCTCGTCGCGGCCCTGATCGCCGCCTTGGTCGGCATGGCGCTCATGCGGCTCACCGAATTCGCCGCCGTCATCACCGCTTTCGCCCTCCTCGTCATCATTCACACCGTGCTCGTGCATTGGACTGCCCTGACCAACGGCCCCCACACGCTCTTCGGCCTCGATCGGCATACCTACCTCCTCGGCAGCGCGCTCTGGGCAATATTCTTCATTGCTGTCGCGATCGTCTTCAAGGAGTCCAAGGTCGGGCTGCAGCTCCGCGCGTCGCGCGATGATCCAGTCTCGGCAAGCGCCATCGGGGTCGACACCATCGCCGTGCGGTGGATCGGCTTCGTCCTGAGCGCGTTCGTGGCAGGCATGGGTGGTGGGCTCTGGGCACATTTCATCACCTCCTTCTCGCCGACGGCGTTCTTCCTAAAGACGACCTTTGTCGTCCTCGCGATGCTGGTGATCGGCGGCCCAGCTACCGTGTCCGGAGCGGTGATCGGCACCGTGGTTGTGAGCTTCGTCTATCAGGGACTGCGGGCGATTGAGAACGCCGTCAACATGGCGCAGCTTTTCGCGGAACCTGTGGTTGGCTTGACCGATGTCTGTCTGGCGATCGCGCTTATCATAATGCTGATCATACGGCCGCTTGGCTTGATCGAACGCAATGAGCT
>DATFVP010000147.1:0-5515 GCA_035260285.1 Methyloceanibacter sp. | reverse complement strand
GGCACAGGGGCGAGTCCAGAGGCATCACTCTCGCCTCGTCGGCCAACCCCTATGGGGCCTTTGTGCGCAGCGCGAGCTTCGTCAACTGACCCTGGCAATAGAATGATGGGCGGCCCCTCAGGCCGTCCATCCCAAGCTCTTCAAACGCCGGGCGAAGGCCCGGCGTTTGACTAGCCCTGTGCCAGCGGTCGTGCCGCCGCTCACAACTAGTAATGATAGCGGTAACGGTAAGGGCGATAGTAGGGGCGATAGTATTTCCCCCCTCCGCAGTAATTCGAGCACTTCTTGTAGCCGTGAGACCACCAGCAACAGTAATAGGCTGGGGTTACGAGGGAGCTGCTTGCTTCTGGCATTGCGGGGGTAGGTGCAGGCGCGGCAAAAGCCCCGACCGCCCCAACGATCGTTCCAGCCGCAATAATTCCAAGCGCTGTCAGTCGGATAGGCTTCATCCTACGTCCTCCGTTTGAGCATCGCCGCCTCGGCAGCTCGGCGAGCCGGTTCAAACGCCATTAGACGACAAATCAAGCGGAAAGGCTCGCAGATACTTACGACACGAAAGGCCGAGGGCGGATGAGGGGCGTTTGCGCGAGGCGGAATCTGCTGGGCAATTCGCCGAAAAAACTGCATAGTCGGCCAGAAGCGGGGGCTCGTTGCAAAACTGGGGGATATTCATGATCCGTAAAATTGTGATTGCTGGGGTCGCCTTGGGCGCCATTGCGTTTGCCGCTGTTTCGCAGCCGGTTCAGGCCGGAGGCTGCGTCCTTGTATCGGCCAAGGCCCGCGGTCTTGGTGAGGCTGCAGCGTCCAAGCGGTCGCAGGCTAAATTGATGCACAACATCAACCATTGGGCTAACAAGAACAAACTCGCGACGGTGCACACCGGACATGCTCCGACCTCTTGCAGCAAGGGCAAGGCTGGGGCGCTCTTCGTTTGCACCTCCTCGGCGAAGGTTTGCCCTTAGGACGGAGTCGTCCGACGGGGGGACAGCATGATCCGGAGCAAAGTCCTGATTGCGGGCGTTCTACTGAGCGCCTTCGCTCGGCCGGTGACACGATGGTAACCTGTAGAAGGCTAGGCTGAGGCCGATTCGGAGCAACCAGGGAGCCCTATTGCCATGTTCAAACGCAATGCCTCTTCCCGGCTTCTCGCCCTCGCTGCTCTGTTGACGGCCGGCCTCTCGTTCGGTTGGCCTGCCGATCAGGCGCAGGCTCAACAGGCTCCGCGCATCAGGCCTGGCACGCTCAACATCGTTCCCGGTCCGGCGGTGGGCGGTTATTCGATGACCTTGAGCGATGTTTGGGGACTTCCCGAGATGCCTCCCCCGCCGAAAGATTTCGGGCCGCATTTCGACTTCCCGCCCGAGTCATTGAACGGTCCTCCGCTCCACGATCCCTATCCGAACTAGCCGCTTCATCCCTCTCGCCACGCGCCCGCGAATAGCTAGATGGGCCTTGCACTTGGCAGGCTCGCGACCATAGAGTGGTGCGCTTTGCGTTGAGTTCGGGTGAAGATTGGCCCGGTGCGCTTGGTGAGGCATCGCGGTTGCTTTCCCCGTCTTTGGAGTTGCGTAAACTGGTCCGTAATTCTATTGGCATGCGGATCATTTGAAGGGGGAGGAGCTTCCCATGCGCCAGACCGGAACGGTCAAGTTTTTCAATCATTCGCGCGGTTTCGGCTTTATCACGCCGGATGACGGCGGCAAGGACGTGTTCCTGCACATCTCTGCTCTGCAGCGGTCGGGTCTACCCGCCGTCGACGAGGGCCAGCGCGTGACTTTCGAAACCGAGCCGGATCGCCGTGGCAAGGGTCCTCAAGCCGTTAACGTGCAGCTCAGCGAATAATCCCCCTACAACTCAGACAGCCGAAACCTGCCGTCCTTCAGCCGTGGCTTGTGCCACACTTGCCGGACCGAACCGTTGCGCCGGCAGCGAACCGTGAGAGATGGCAGTGAACCAACAGCGCTCATCTCAGGCTCCTATCGCGAGCGTGCTCGATCACCTCGCCATCGAGCGGCAGGGAGCGCTCGACCGGCTGTTTCAATTCTTGGCCATCCCGAGTGTCTCCACCGATCCCGCTTATCACGCAGCCTGCGTCACCGCCGCCGAATGGTGCGCGAACGGCCTACGTGAGATCGGGTTTCAGGCCCGGGTCGAGAACACGCCCGGAAAGCCGATGGTCGTCGGCCATTGGCACGGCTTAGATTCTCCATCGCGCGTGCGGTTCTACGGACACTACGACGTGCAGCCGCCCGATCCCTTGGAGGAGTGGACCGCCCCGCCCTTCGCGCCGCGCCTCGCGCAAGATCCTCAAGCGGGCGAGGTCATCGTCGCCCGCGGCGCCTCCGACGATAAGGGGCAGGTGATGACCTTCCTCGAGGCTTGCCGCTCCTGGCTTGCCGTGCATGGACGCTTGCCGATCGACGTGACCGTCCTTCTCGAAGGCGAAGAGGAGTCCGGAAGCCCGAGCCTCCCCTTTTTCCTTGATAACTACGGAGAGGAACGGAAGGCCGATATTTGCCTCGTCTGCGACACCGGGCAGTTGGATGCCGACACGCCAGCCATCACCGCCTTTCTGCGCGGGCTCGCGTTCTCCGAGATCACCGTAACCGGGCCGTCGCGCGATCTGCATTCCGGCATCTATGGCGGGCCCGCGCGCCCATCCGCGTGCTCGCCAATTTTCTGGCCGATATGCACGACGCAAGCGGCCGGGTGACGCTGCACGGCTTCTACGAGGGCGTGGTCACCCCTCACCTCGCCCAACTTGCGCAATGGCGCGCGCTCGAATTCGACGTCGCCGCCTTCCTCGGCGCCGTTGGACTGTCAACGCCGGCAGGCGAAGAGGGCATGAGCGTGATCGAGCAGCTCTGGTCTCGGCCAACGGCGGAGATCAACGGCGTCTTCGGCGGCTATACTGGCCCCGGTACCAAGACCGTCATCCCGTCGCACGCCACCGGCAAGCTGTGCCCCATCAGCAGCCAGCCCATATCCTCGATGGCTTGCATCGTTTTATCGCTGAGCGGCTCCCTGCCGATTGCACCGTCGCATACGTGGGCGAGGGAGGCTCGCCCGCGATCGGCTTCGACACGTCGGCTCCCGTCTTCCAGGCGGCGGCGAGCGCGCTGGAGCAGGAATGGGGCAAGCCCGCTGCCATTATCGGCTGCGGCGCGTCGATCCCCATCGTTGAGTCGTTCCGCTCGCGGCTTGGGATGGACTCGCTGCTGGTCGGCTTCGCCCTCGATGACGACCGCATCCATGCATCGAACGAGAAGTATAATGTGAAGAGCTTCACCAAGGGCGCCAGAAGCTGGGCGAGACTCTTGGACGAACTCGGCGCGATCGATGGCAATCCCAAGACATAGGCTCTTCTATCTTTTCTGCCTCTGTCTGATTGCCGCGCTGGCATTGGGCCGGGCGATCGCCCAACGAGGGGTCGAGCCCGGCCGGTTCGACTACTACGTCCTCGTGCTCGGCTGGACGCCGTCTTATTGCGCGACCGAAGGAAACCGGCGGCACGACCGGCAATGCGACGCCGAAAGGACCCATGCCTTCACCCTGCACGGGCTGTGGCCGCAGAACACCCACGGATGGCCGGAGGACTGCCGAACGCCGCAGCGGCCGTGGGTACCGCAATCGGTGATCGACGATTTGCGCGACGTCATGCCGAGCAAAAATCTTATCATCCACGAATACCGCACCCACGGCACCTGCTCAGGTCTCGAGCCCGATCAGTACTTTGGGTTGGCACGCGATCTTTACGAGCGTGTCAGAATACCCGAGCGATTCTCCGGCACCGGCGGCCGGCTCACGCTCAGCCAGCAGGAGATCGAAGGCGAGTTTCTCAAAGCCAATTCTTGGCTCAAGCCAAACATGATCGTGGTGAGCTGCCGCGGGCAGAATCTGCTCGACGTGCGCATCTGCTTCGGCCGTGACCTGTTTCCGAAGGCTTGCGGACCTAATGAAGAGAGTCGCGTTTGCCGCTTGGAAAGGGTGACCGTGCCCGCGGCGCGGAGCCGCTAATCCACGGTCGAGACTAGAAACGGTAGATCAGCGCGCCGCGATAGGTGTTCACCTCCGGATCGTATTTCACGTCGCCGCTAGGATAGGACACCGTATCGGAATCGAAATTGGTACGTTGATAGTCGAAGCGCGCGCTCCAATTCGGATTCAACTTGACCTCCGCACCGGCGCCGACGCTCCAGCCGAAGAAGGATCCGTTCCCAGAGCCACCACCAGGTCCGCTCACCGGCAGATCGACATCGGCCCACGCCCCTCCCCCGGTAACGAACAGCATCACCTGCGGCACCACGGTAACGCCGGCCCGCAAGCGCAAGTTTGCCATGGCGTCGATATTCGGGTTTACACTGTTGGCGCCGTTGTTGAAGGCTTGGCTGCCGTCGATCCCTGCAGCGAGCGCATCGCCCTCAAGTCCGATCACGATCGGACCGCTCTGCCAATTATAGCCGGCGGTGATGCCGCCAAGCACGCCGCTCGACTCGATCGCTGCGCTCGACTGAGAGAAGTCGAAATTGCCGGTAGCGCCGCCGAGCGTTCCGCCGATCCACCAGCCGGCGAAAAGATCCTGCGCTGCCGGCGGCGTCTCGTAGAGCAGCGGCGGAGGCCCGGCATTGATGACGTCGGCACTGAGAGCGGGACTAGAGACCGCGGCGCCAGCCGCTAACGCGGTGGCGAAGACCAAAGCCTGGTCACATCGTGTACGCAAAACAGACTCCCTCACGATCAGAGGCTCGGTCCGTCACCGCGTCGACGCTGAATCGCGCCGGGCCAAGCGCGCACGGTCCCAGGGTATGGGAGTACCCTTACCAAGCGTTAACCAGCCAGTGAGGCGAAAGTCTGCATGGTTGACGGCGAGTTAGTGGCCATCCAAGGGCGGGTCCCGCCGGATCAAATCAGTGCATCCGGAACAGCGCGACGCATCCTTTCGTCTCGATTTCCACGACTTCGAAGCGCCGCTTGAGACCGTCGGTGAGCGCCTCGAAATCGTCATCGAGATTGTTGAACACGCCTTTCGCATTATAGAGCCGAAGCAGGGATCGCGCGGCGCCGTTCGGCTCTATGCCTCGGCCGAGTATTGTCGCCCGGAATAGCACGGCGTCCTTGTTCATCACCGGCCGGACATGATCGATCGCTTTCAGCTTCTCTGACATGCGCCCTGGCAAGCAATGCAGCACGTAGGTAAGCCCAATGCTGTCAGCCGGTTCAAGCTCGACGGCGATGGGCGCCAGCAGATTGGCCTCGCAAAGCAGCGGCTGGTAGCGCGCAAGCGTGCGCGCCGACCGCGCCAAACAATGTCGATTAATGTCGAGAAGGGTAAGCTGCTCGAACCCTCCCGGATTAGCCCGGTCGATGAAGAAGCCGGTGCCAATCCCTGCCTCCAAGTGGCGGGACGAGAGGTTGTTACGGTAGAGATCGAGCAACCGCTCCGTGGGACAGCGCCAAGCGAAACGATTGGAGAGGCCATGGACCAGGCGGTCGTAGAAGGAGAGCATGAGCGGCG
>DATFVP010000146.1:0-3616 GCA_035260285.1 Methyloceanibacter sp. | reverse complement strand
GCGACCGGCATCGAGGAGCACAACGACTATGCCCGCGCCTATATCGAGGCGACGCGGCGGATCAAGTCAGAGCTGCCTCACGTGCACGTATCGGGCGGCGTGTCGAACTTGTCCTTTGCCTTTCGCGGCAACGAGCGCGTGCGCGAGGCCATGCACTCGGTGTTCCTCTATCACGCCATCGCCGCTGGCATGGAGATGGGCATCGTCAACGCGGGACAGCTTACGCTCTACGACGATATCGAGCCCGAGCTTCGTACCCTTGTCGAGGACGTGATCCTCAACCGCCGGGCGGACGCGACCGACCGGCTGCTCGAAGCGGCCGAGCGCTTCAAGGGTGAGGCGCAAAAGCGCGAAGTCGATCTCGCCTGGCGCGAGAAGCCGGTCGAGGAGCGCCTGATCCACGCGCTCGTCCACGGCGTCGGCAATTACATCGTGGAAGACACCGAGGAGGCGCGTGCCAAGGCCCAGCGCCCGCTCCATGTCATCGAAGGGCCGCTCATGGCCGGGATGAACGTCGTCGGCGACCTGTTCGGCGCCGGGAAGATGTTTTTGCCGCAGGTGGTGAAGTCGGCCCGCGTGATGAAGCAGGCGGTCGCCTATCTCATGCCCTTCATGGAACAGGAGAAGCGCGAGCTTGGCCTCGCCGACCAGCCTTCGGCGGGAAAGATCCTGCTCGCCACGGTGAAAGGCGACGTGCACGACATTGGCAAGAACATCGTCGGCGTCGTGCTCCAATGCAACAATTACGAGGTCATCGATCTCGGCGTGATGGTTCCGGCGCAAGTGATCCTCGAGACGGCGCGCGAAAAGAAAGTGGACATCATCGGGCTTTCGGGCCTCATCACGCCCTCGCTCGACGAGATGTGCCATGTCGCCGCCGAGATGGAGCGCGAGGGGTTCGACCTGCCGCTTTTGATCGGCGGCGCCACCACGAGCCGCGTTCACACCGCGGTGAAGATCAGTCCGAACTATCGCAAGAGCCAAGCGATCTACGTGACCGACGCGAGCCGCGCCGTCGGCGTCGTGTCGAGCCTGATGTCGTCCCAGGAACGGCCAAAGGCCATCGCCAAAGTGCGCGAGGAATACCGCAACATGGCGGAGTCATACGCGCGCGGGCAGGCCGCAAAGCGCCGCGCATCGCTCAAGGAGGCGCGCGCCAACCGGCTCAAGCTGGACTGGGCGGGCTACGTGCCGCCGAAACCGTCCTTCCTCGGCACTCGCGCCTTCACCAGTTACGACCTTGCCGATCTCGCCCGCTATATCGATTGGACACCGTTCTTTCACGCCTGGGAGCTCAAGGGCACCTTCCCCCGCATCCTCCACGACGACAAATACGGCGAGGCCGCGCGTCAGCTCTACGAGGACGCGCAAGCCATGCTGAGCCAGCTCATTTCCGAGAAATGGCTGACCGCAAACGGTGTCGTCGGCTTCTGGCCCGCGAACAGCATAGGCGACGATATCGAGATTTACGCCGACGAGGCGCGCAAGAAGCGCATTGCCAAGCTCCATACCATTCGCCAGCAGATGGACCGGGAGCGGGACAAGCCCAATCTGGCGCTTGCCGATTTCGTAGCGTCGAAGGACACGAGGGTAGCCGACTATGTCGGCGGCTTTGCCGTCACCGCGGGCATCGGCGAGGAGGAGGTGGCGCGGCGCTTCGAGCGCGCCAACGACGACTATTCCAAGATCATGATCAAGGCGCTCGCCGACCGCCTGGCCGAGGCCTTCGCCGAGGCCTTGCATGAAAAAGTGCGCCGCGAACTTTGGGGCTATGCGCCCGAAGAGAGGCTGACCAACGAGGAGCTGATCGCCGAAGCCTATGCCGGCATCCGTCCGGCGCCGGGCTATCCGGCCCAGCCCGACCATACCGAAAAGCGCACGCTGTTTGCGCTTCTCGACGCCGAGAAGGCGACCGGGCTCAAGCTC
Organism: Methyloceanibacter sp.; assembly: GCA_035260285.1. Classification (GTDB taxonomy): domain Bacteria; phylum Pseudomonadota; class Alphaproteobacteria; order Rhizobiales; family Methyloligellaceae; genus Methyloceanibacter. Next base: position 1,690 of record DATFVP010000146.1, on the reverse strand, counting down.
ACGGAATCCTATGCCATGTGGCCGGCCGCCGCCGTCTCCGGCCTCTACTTCTCGCATCCGGACGCGCGCTATTTCGGTGTGGGCAAGATCGGCCGCGACCAGATCGAGGACTATGCCTCACGCAAAGGCTGCAGCGTTGAGGAAGCGGAGCGCTGGCTTTCGCCCATCCTCAACTACGATCCGAAGCTCAGCGCCGAAGCCGCGGCCTGACGGCTGGCGAGGATCGAAACGCGAAATGATTGAAACCGGAAGGCGCGCTAGATCATCCCGAGGATGACGGCTGCGATAAAGCCAAACGAGCAGATCGCCATGACGGCGGTCAGTGTTGCTGTGAGATCCATCGGAAGCTCCTTTCCGATTGGAGGCGTGCCCTTCTAGCCGTCGCCTAGTTTATTGGGCCGCCCCATGAGCGCCAAGACGTTCCTTTTGCACCGCACAATTGCCATGCTCTCGCAACGTCCAGGCCTTAAACGCCGGCCGCGGGAATTGGTTCATTCGCGCGGAAGCTGAGACGGCGGCAGGGAGTGGAATTCCGGAAAACCTGGGGTTGTTGGCCGAGGGACAGGGTGACGGCTGGGGCACAGTTTGGCCGCAACCGCAACAAAATGCGGGCGCTCTTGTCCGTTACGCCAACGGCAGCCTTGGACTTGCGGGGGGGAAGAGCCCTGTGCCGGCCGGGTTGGCCGCCCATCGGAGGGAAAATCGGATGAGGGGTGTCAGAGTTTTAGGCCTGGCGTTGCTAGGTCTTTTTTCTGCCCTTCCGGCGCAGGCTCTCACTATCACCAACACGGACCCGGACCCGCGCACCGTCACGGTCAAAGCGGGCAGCGACAGCAACGCGCTGACGATAGAGCCCGGGAAGTCGGCGGAACCTCAATGCAAGCCGTGCACGATCGAGCTCGAGAACGGCGAGCTTTATGAGATGGAAGGCGGCGAGGACCTTGTGATCGAGGACGGCATCATCTTCGTCGATGGCGTCGGTTCGAACGCCGGCACCGCCCAGTAGACTTCCCGGCTTAAGGAACGCGACCGCTCACCTCGTGATCGAGGCTGGCCCCTTCTGCGAAATCATCGGGCAATCGAGCGTCTTCTCGAACGCCTCGACCAGATCCTCTTCGGAATTTGCGCGGGCGTAGATCCCGCGGTTCTCGTTGGCGAGGCACATCAGGTCGACGCCGGTGTTGCCTCCCGTCCAGGAGAAGTGCTCGTAGCGGAAGGCGATGACGTGAATCGTGAGCTGGTCGGCAACAAAGCGAAGCTGCTTGGCCAGTTGGCACGGCGCTCCGCCGCAGGTTTCCTCGCCGTCGGTTACAAGGACGATCACACCGGGTTTGCTGCGGTAGTTCAGCACTTCGGCAGCCTGTTGCACCGCGGAGGTCAGCGGCGTCTTGCCGGCGGGAACGAGACCGTTGACCGCGCGCATGATTGGCTTGAAGGCATCAGCCATTGGCTTGAAGTCGAGCTTGACGTTGCACTGATTGTAAGGCCCCGGGCCGTAGGTGATGAGGCCGACGCGACGGTGCTTGCTCGCGGTCGGCAACACGCGCGCGAGCGCGGCCCGCACTTCGTCGATTCGTGGCCGGGAATTCGGGATGCCGAGGGTTTGGTTTCCCGACATCGAACCCGAGGCGTCGAAGACGATCATGGCGTCTTCGGTGCACGGTTCGGGCTTGCGGTCCTCTTCAGTGGC
>DATFVP010000145.1:0-3985 GCA_035260285.1 Methyloceanibacter sp. | reverse complement strand
GGCCTCGCCTTTTGCGCCGGCTGGCCGGCCAGGGCGCTCGGACTTGAAGTGCCGCCGGGTTTGCTGACCGCGGCCGACGAGGTGATCGAATAAGAAAACGTGTTGCAGTGCGAATGTCTGCTTTTGGCACAAAGCGGACATATCGAGTGGATTCGCGCCTGTCCGCTTTCGGAGCGAAGCGGACAAGCCGAGAGCGTCGGGAGCGCGCCGATCTAACGACAAAGACCCAAAGCGGATATGAGCGGCCACGTTTGCTGCGATGCCACGGCTGTAACCGCCCCGAAAAAATTAAGGCTCGGTACGCTGATGCCTCATGGTTTTGCACGATTATGGTTAGGATTACCAAGCCTGCCGGGTCTGGGGCTCATTTCCAATTGTTATCGGATGGACCCGGCAAGGAGGGGCCGCTAGGGAGAAACTAGCGGCCCTTTGTGCATTATGAAGTCTTGGACCTGGAAGCCCCGGAAGAGTCCAAAAATGAGTATCGGACGAAGGGTAGTCCTCGGAAGTTGCAAGTGGTCAACTGCCTGCGTTCTGGTGCTCATCCGAGCGGCCCCAGTGGTTCTGATAATTTTTGCTTTCTTGCTTCCTGCGAACGCGCAGTTTTGGGGAAATTCATGGGGCGGGCGCCAGCAGCGACCGCAGCAGCCCTACAGCCCTTATGCGCAGCAGCCGTACAATTCCTATGGGGGGTTCGGGGGTGGTCGCCAATGGGGCTATGGGGATTATCCCTCGTCCCCCCGCCAGAGGGAACAGCGCAGGGAACGGTCCAGAGAAGCCGAGAAGGAGCAGCCCCCGGATTATTCCCAGGCGCCGCCCGCCGCGCCACGCAAGGATGCCACGGTCAAGATTGTGGTGGTGGGCGATGCGAACGCGGATTGGCTTGCCTACGGGCTTGAGGATGCCTTTTCGGAGAAAACCGACATCGGCATCGTGCGCAAACATCGCACCGATTCTGGTCTCATCCGGTACGATCAGCGCCGCGATAGCGAATGGCCGCAGGTGGTGCGCGAGATCATCGCTGCCGAGAAGCCCCAACTCGTCATCATGATGATCGGAAACAACGATCGCCAGACTATCCGTGAGAAGGCACCGCCTCCCGCGCCGACGAACCCGCAGCCGGCAACAAAGCCAGACCAGGCAGGCCCAGCGCCGCCGCCGGACTTGGAGCGGCAGCCGGTCGAGCAACAGCATCCCCACCTGACGCCAGCACAAGGGCGCCCGGCGGCCTACGGACCGTGGGAGTTCCAGTCGGAAAAGTGGGAGCACGCGTACATCAAGCGCATCGACGCCACCATCGCGGCATTGAAAAGCGGCGGCGTTCCGGTCATCTGGGTCGGTCTACCCTCCCAGCGCGGCACAGACGCCAGTGCTGACTCGTCTTATCTCAACGAAATTTACCGCAGCCAGGCTGAGAAGGGAGGAATTGCCTATGTCGATATTTGGGACGGCTTTGTCGATGAGGAGGGGAAGTTCTCGCCACAAGGACCGGATCATCTGGGACAGACTCGCCGATTACGTACGAGCGATGGTGTCTATTTCACCAAGTTCGGCGCCCGCAAGCTTGCCCTTTACGTCGAGCGCGAAATCGAGCGCAGCCTTAACACTCAAAGAGTTCCGGTGGCGCTGCCAGTAGCCGTCGAGCCGGAGCACGCGGGCAGGAAAGGCAAAGCCGGTGGATCGGTCCGGCCTATGGCCGGTCCGGTGGTACCCCTTACAGGCTCGAATGTCGGTTCGGAACAGGGGCTGCTAGGAGGACCCGGCGAAAGTCCGGCGGCGACCGTTGGGCTGAGCGCGGGTGAAGCGGCCGTGGCGCCGAACGGACGCGCCGACGATTTCAGCTGGCCGCGTGGCGTGGTCAATGTCGAGCAGGCCGCGGTTGAGCCGGCGGCACCTGACACCGCGGCACCGGACGCCGGCGCCACATCCGCCAAGCCCGCCCAACGCAAGTCGGTGATGGATGCTTATGCCGCTCAAACGGGCCGCGAGCAGAAGCCGGCCCAGCGCCGGGCGCGACCTCGTCTCACTCACCATCCTTGGACGTACGAGCGCCCGAACGTTTCGTTCTCCGGATCGAGTGGCTGGTAGACACGATCCCCTAATTTGTCCGCTTTCCGCGCAAAGCGGACATATGCTGGCGCCCACTCTGATCGCCTCCGACGCGAATGACCCAAAGCGGACATAGCGGGGATTGAAATCCCGCAGCGCAGCAGGCCCAATCCATAAGGATCGGAAGCAGGAATGAGGCGGGACTGTCCGCGACCCCGAGCGGTTATTGGTTGGTCTTAGCGCCGGCGCTTGGCGGCCTCATCGAGTAGGCTCAGGTCGGCATATTTCGAGACGTCCATCGTTTGCTTGATGAAGCCCACCTCCTGCACCCTGTCGATACTTTGCTGAACGACGCTGAGATCGGGCTTGCCGTCTAGGGCGCGATAAAAATCCTTTCTAGTAAACAGCCAGTCAGCGAACAGCGCCGGCGGCCGCTTGAGGAACCGTGCCACAATCCCGACCGCCTCATCGTGGTTATTGGCATCGTAGAACCAGCGCAGCATAGTGGCATAATCCTCCATCAAATCGACCAATGCGGCGCGGTTTCTGTCCAGGAACGATTGCCGTACCGCCCAGAAGGACAGCGCAATGCGTCCGAGGCTCGACCCGGTCGTGAACAAGGACTTCGCGAATTCGTTGAACTCCCGATCGTAGGAGAACGGCAAGACGCCCACTACCAGATCGCCCTTGTGCCCCTTGAGCATCTCCTTGTGGGTTGGGAATGGCGCCTCGATCATGGTGTAGTCGCGCTGCACTTCGAGACCGTGCCGCCGCAGCGCTGCACGCATAACAATGTCGACGCCGCTACCAAGGCCGTTGGTGACGGCGACCTTACCCTTCATGTCCTCGATCTTGTCGATGCCCGAATCCTTGCGCACGAAATACGGCGTGGAGTAGTAGCCCGGGGCGCCATCCTGAACTTCATCGGCAACGATGCGCAGGTCGGACAGGCCGGCATTCTCTATTGCGAGCGGAAAGCTGGTGTAGCCGAAGGCGGCGAGGTCGAGTTCGCCCTGGCTGATGGCGGTGATTTGCAAGGTGGAAGAGGCAAAGTAGATCGGTTCAAAAATGTAAGACTTGCCGTGGTGCCTGGTGACCCCTGGCTTGAGAAACAAGAGTGGAATAAGCGAGGCTGGGGTGGTGACCCAGCCGGCGCGGATTTTCACCGGCGCCTGTGCGGCCACCAGATCGAGCGGCGCGGCCGCAAGCGCGATAGCTAGAAGGATGATCAGTCGAAAGATACGCACGAAGCTTCTCCTGCGTCATTAGTGGCCACAGCAGCGGACTATTGTCGCTTATCTGGAGAGGCCAGGGGAGGGGCGAAACCAGACGCCGGAGGTGACTTGTATCGGCCCCTGGCACGAAGCGGTGGATCCCATCTTGATTTGTGTGAAGGTCGCTTTCGGCGCGAAACGGACGTGCTTCGACGTATGGCTTGGGTCGCCTCGGTCGCTGATGACCCAAAGCGGACAAAGGCAGGATTGAAATTGCGCACCGCAGCAGACCCTCCGGTTGTGCTATCCTTTCAGTTGAGGCACGGAGGCATTGAGCGGTGAAACGCCGCGAGTTCATCACCCTTGTCGGCGGCGCGGCGGCTACATGGCCGGTGGCGGCGCGCGCGCAGCAGCCGGCGCTACCGGTGATTGGCTTCCTCAATATCGCATCGCCGCGCGCGTTCGAGACGTTTGTGGCTGCGTTCCACAGAGGCCTCAATGCCGGCGGTTATGTCGACGGTCGCAACGTCACAATCGAATACCGTTGGGCGGAAGGCGACTATGATCGCTTACGGGAACAGGCAGCAGATCTGGTCAAACGTCAGGTCGCCCTGATCGTTGCGACCGGAGGTACAACGACGGCGTTCGTGGCGAGGAATGCGACTAAGACGATTCCGATTCTTTTCATTAGCGGCGCCAATCCGGTCGACCAAGGACTTGTG
>DATFVP010000144.1:0-2998 GCA_035260285.1 Methyloceanibacter sp. | reverse complement strand
ATCGATCTCCTTGACGATATCGCGATGGATGGTGGCGATGCGGTGCATCGGCCGCCTGCATCGCCGCGATCCGCCCCACTCTCTTCCCGCTACCTCGCCCGGCGGTAGAGATTGTACGCCGAGCCGCGCCCGGCTCCGACCTGCGGGTTGGTATTGATGAACTCGTCGTCGGTGAGCTTGTCGACCGAGCGCGTCTGCAGCGAGCCCTCCCAGTTCGGGAACGTGCTGGCGGTGAATTTCAGCGTGAAGGTCTGCTTCTCCTCGTCCACGGTGTAGGTGCCGAACTGCGCGATCGTGCCGCGCATGATGCCGGCGTATTCCTCCGGAGTGGCGGCGAGCCGGTTGCCGGAAGCGATCTTCGGCACCTCGCCGGCGATGTGAATCTGCGCGAAGTCGCCCTCCGGCGCAAATATCAGAATGCCGCGCGGTTTCGGACCGAACGGAAACGATTTCTGCCCGTCGGGCGCGGTCACCTCGGCGATGACGAAATGCCAGGTGCCGACGAGTCGATCCTTGAGGCTTTTCGATTGCGCCGACGCCTCGCCGGCAAACATGGCAACGGCGAGCGCGGTTGCGGCGACCGTGATGCGATTCATACCATCCTCCCCGGGAGCATTTGCGTTGCCACCATCATGCGACCTACATCTGCAAGGAGCAAGCCACGACGATTGGCGCATGGCGGCGCGAGCATGGATAATGCGCCCATCCGCCAGCTCTCACGGGAGACGACCATGAGCGATGCCGCGATCAAGGCCGAGATCAAGACACTCGAAGACCGCCGCTATCAGGCGATGATCGACAGCGACTTCGACACGCTGGATCGGCTGCTGGGCGATCACCTGGTCTATACCCATTCGACCTCGCAGTCCGACACTCGCGCCGAATATATCGCGCTGTGCAAGAAGGGCGTGTTCAAGTATCGCAAGTTCGAGCGCCCGGTCGAGAACATCCAGGTCTACGGCGACGACACCGTGGTGGTGACCGGCCACATCAAGATCGACGCCGTCGTCGAGGGCAAACCCAAGCTGCTCAACAGCCGCTACACCGACGTGTGGAGAAAAGGCCCGAAGGGCTGGCAGATGGTGGCATGGCAATCGACGCCGATCCCGGCTTGATCCGCCCTACCGGCTCAACCCTATCCTGCGGTCTGGCGGAGGCAGATTAACCAGCTCTTGAAGGAGGCGGACCGTCGCTCCGCCTCATCCTTGTAAGGCAGGGGTCACCGAATCGGTTAGCGTTGCCGATGCGGTGGCGGACGGGAGGCCGACTCATCCTAGGGCCTTGAAGCCCGTTCCTCAGCGTGGAGCCCTGTCCGCCGTTCCATCGAACCCGAACAGTCGCTTGGGCCGCAAGGCGAGCCCGATTGCGCAAGGAGGGGTCAAGATGGACGCGATCTATGTTGGCATCGATGTATCGAAGGACCGACTGGATGTGCACGTGCGTCCCAGCGGTCAAGCCTTTGACGTCGCGCGCGACGGCAAAGGCTTGAGTGAGTTGCTCGAGCGGCTGCGTGACTTGGCGCCGAGCCTGATCGCGGTGGAGGCGACGGGTGGTTTCGAGACCATTGTGGCGGCGGCGATCGCAGGCGCCCACCTGCCGCTGGCAGTGGTCAACCCTGCGCAGGTCCGTCACTTTGCGCAGGCGGTCGGCAAGCGGGCGAAGAGCGATCCCATCGATGCAGCCGTCATCGCCCGCTTTGCCGAAGCCGTGAAGCCGGAGCCGCGGGAGCTGCCGGATGAAGCGGGACGCCTGTTGGCTGAACTGGTGAGCCGACGGGTGCAGCTCATCGAGATGCTGGTCGCCGAACGCCAGCGCGAGAAACGCGCCACCGCCATGCGCGTGCGCAAAAGCCTCGCGCGCCACATTGCAGCTCTCGAGAAGGAACTGCCGGTCATCGACCGCGACATCGACACCATGGTGCGCGGCTCGCCGGTTTGGCGTGAAAAGGAGGACCTGTTGGTCACGTTCCCGGGTGTCGGCAATCGGCTCGCTCGCACCTTCCTGGCAGATATCCCCGAACTCGGCCGCCTCACGCGCCGCCAGATCGCAAGCCTGGCTGGCGTCGCGCCGTTCACACGCCAGTCCGGCCAATGGAAAGGCAGGAGCATGATAGCCGGCGGTCGTCCCATCACGCGCTCGGCGATCTTCCTGGCCGCGCTTTCCGCCAGCCGCTGCAATCCCGTACTGCGTACCTTCTATCAACGCCTGCTCGCTGTCGGTAAGCCAAAAATGGTTGCTCTCATCGCCGTCGGCCGCAAGATCCTCACCATCCTCAACGCTATGCTCAGGGACAAACAGCAGTGGCAGCCCGCTTGACAAAGAACACAGTCGCTGAGGAGGCGGCGAAGCCGCCGTCTCGAAGGGGAGGGCGGCCCGGGCTGTGGCCCTCATGCTTCGAGACGCCGCGCATCGCAGGCAACCCCCACGCACGCTGCACCAACTTGCGAGCGATGCGCGGCTCCTCAGCATGAGGGCGAGAGAGTCGTCGCGCTGGGCCAAATGCGCCGCGGCGATGCGCCGCTAACCTGCCAGCCGGGCGCGGTCATTCGGCGCGGTCAAGTCGACCGGAGTTCCTTTCGGAATGATGCCGGTCGGATTGACGCGCGCGATCGACCAGTAATTGATCACGTAGTAGCGCGGCGTCACCGTCTCGGCGATGCCGGGCAGCGCATAGAGCTCGCGCATGTAGTTCGAGAGGTTGGGGTAGTCGGCGATGCGCTGCCGGTTGCAGCGGAACAGCGAGAAATAGGCGACGTCGAAGCGCACCAGCGTCGGAAACAGGCGCCAGTCGGCCTCGGTGATGCGGCGGCCGGCGAGGTAGCGCTGGCGCGCGAGCCTGGCCTCGAGCTCGTCGAGAGTGGCGAACAGCGCGTCGTAGGCGGCCTCGTAGGCGGCCTGCGACTTGGCGAAGCCGCAGCGGTAGACGCCGTTGTTGACGTTGGCATAGACGAGGTCGTTGAGGCGGTCGATCTCGGCCCGCAGCGGCTGCGGGTAGAAG
>DATFVP010000143.1:0-4264 GCA_035260285.1 Methyloceanibacter sp. | reverse complement strand
GGAGGCATCGCGGCCTCAGCGCTTCTCGTAATGATCGCGGATAAGTTGGTCGAGCAGACGCACGCCAAAGCCGGATCCCCAGCTGCGGTTGATCTCGCTGTCGACCGACGACATCGCCGTGCCGGCGATGTCGAGATGCGCCCACGGCGTTGCTTCCTTGACGAAGCGCTGCAGGAACTGCGCGGCGGAAATCGAGCCGCCCCATCTGCCGCCGGTGTTCTTGATGTCGGCGACTTTCGAGTCGATCATCTTGTCGTACTTCGGTCCGAGAGGCAGCCGCCACAGTTTCTCGCCGGTGATGTTCCCGGCGTCGATCAGCCAGCCTGCAAGCTCGTTGTTGTTGCTGAACAGCCCGGCATGCTCCTTGCCGAGAGCGACCATCACCGCACCGGTTAACGTCGCGAGGTTGATCAGCGCCTTCGGCTTGAAGCGATCCTGCGCGTACCACAGGCAATCGGCGAGCACCATGCGTCCCTCGGCGTCGGTGTTAAGAACTTCGATGGTGGTTCCGGACATGGCGGCGACGATGTCGCCCGGCCGCTGCGCGGTGCCGCTCGGCATGTTCTCGACGAGACCGATGATGCCGACGGCGTTGACCTTCGCCTTTCGCTGGGCAAGCTCATGCATAAGACCGACGACGCAGGCAGCGCCAGCCATGTCGCCTTTCATGTCCTCCATGCCAGCGGCGGGCTTAATCGAGATGCCGCCGGTGTCGAAGGTGACACCCTTGCCCACGAAGACGACGGGATCGCCTCCCCTGGCGCCGGCGCCCTTCCACTGCATCACCACCACCTGGCTCGGTCGCGCGCTCCCCTGGCCCACGGCGAGCAGAGCGTTCATGCCGAGCCGCTGCAGCGTCTTCGGCGTGAACACGTTGACCTCGACGCCGAGCCTGGTGAGCTCCTTCGCGCGGGCGGCGAACTCGGCGGGGCCGAGAACGTTCGCCGGCTCGTTGACGAGATCGCGGGCTAGCGTCACGCCATTGGCGATGGCGCGCGCGCGCGCGTAGAGCCTCGTCGCCATACGTGGATCGGCGGTGTGAATGACGATCTTCTTCAGCGTCTTGTCGTTGATCTCGGCCGCAGCACCATTTTTCTTCCTCGGCTTCGACTTGTACTTTTTGAACTTGTAGCCGCGGAGCGCCGCGCCGAGCGCGAAGTTGACGGCGTCCTCGGGCGTAACGCCCCTGCCCGCGCCGTCAAGCACGATATGCGCAGTGGGGCCCTCTTTGCCGCTAAGCAATCCGCGCACGGTGCCGCCGAGATTGAGCCAATCCTCGGCGCTGTAGTCGGCCGTCTTCCCGGCCCCCATCAGCACGAGCCGCGAAAATTTCAGTCCGGCCGGCGCGAGAAGGTCGACGGTCGACTCCTTCTTGCCCTTGAAGCCGCTGATATTTGCCGCACGCGACAAAAGCCCCTTCGACTCCTTGTCGAGGTCTTTGGCCGCCGATGAGAGCTTGGGCCCATCCTCGGCCAGAACGACTGCGATGCCCTCCTGCGGAAGGCTGAGATTGGCGAAGGAAATCGTGGTCTCGTCGCTCACGCGCGGCTCCTCAAGGTTGTGGCCCTCGCTCCCTTGCCAAAATGGCCAGAAAAGTGCCGCAAACGCGCCTAGGTTCGCGTGCTCGCCTGATGCAGTCTTGCAACAGCGGAAGGGAATTCAAGACGCTCTTCCTAGTTCCTGCGGTGAGGGAATGCAAGCTGGCCGAAAAAGCCGAAATTCGGCCATTTTAGACTGATGAGAATCGTATTCGACACTAGGCCGGTTAGTGCGTCTTGGGGATGCCAGCCGGCCAGGTGTTGATCGGGGACCTTTAGAGAAGCGGCATGACCCTTTTCAGCCGATACGTTTTTCGGCAGGTGGCGAATGCGTTCGTCATCATTTTGGTCACCCTCACTACCATCGTCTGGCTCGCTACAGCCCTGAAACAGCTCGATCTTATCATATCGCAGGGACAGGGCTTCGTGCTGTTCCTGAAGATGACTTTTCTCAGTCTTCCCGGCCTGATGGCGCTTATTGCGCCAAACGCGATGCTGATGGCCTCGCTCTACACCCTCGACCGGATGAACGGCGACAGCGAGTTGATCGTGATGACGGCCGCCGGCGCCCCCATTTGGCGAATCGGCGCTCCCTTCGTGGTTCTTGCCTCCATGGTCTGCGTGGTGATCCTGATCTTCAATCTCTGGGTGATGCCGGCGAGCATGCGAGCCCTGCGCGCCCTGATCACCCAGGTACGCACCGACGTGATCTCGCAAGTCCTTCAGCCTGGCCGCTTTTCCAGCACCGAGCCGGGGCTGACCTTCCATATCCGCGACCGCTCGCCGACCGGCGATCTGCTCGGGCTCCTCGTGCATGACGAGCGCGACGACAAGCTGGTGATGAGCTACCTCGCGTCGCGCGGCCGTATCATCAGCAATGACGACGGTGCTTATCTCGTCATGTTCGACGGGCATGTTCATCGGTACGAGGTGAAAGACCCCTCTAAAGGCGTACAAATCGTTGCCTTCGACCAATATGTCCTGAATATTTCCGATTTCAGTCCCAAGGATACTTCGAGTAAAGAACTTCGGCCGCGCGAGCGTTATCTTAGTGAATTGCTCAATGCCGATCCTAAGTTATTGAAACAAAAGAGTGCAGCTGGTCTTCTACGCACCGAGCTGCATGACCGTTTCTCGACCCCCTTCTATCCCCTCCTGTTCGCCTTCCTTGCCGTGGCCGTCCTCGGGCACGCCCGCACCACCCGAGAGAGCCGATGGGCGCAGATCCTCATGGCTGCCGGAATCGCCGTGGGCTTGCGGGTTTCCGGCCTCACCGCCTCCAATTTGGTCACCCTGAGCGCGGCGGCAACACCCTTAGTTTATCTCATTCCAATTGGCGCGATTATCGTTGCGGCCCTAGTGGCGCACGTTAGAATGTCGCCAGAACTTCGGTCCAAGCTGAGTCTCCAGCTTAAGTTCATACCAGACAACACAAAATTCTGGACCGGTCGGGGGATTGTGGCGAAGTGAAAGCGCAGATGCCAGGCATCAGTGCAGCGGGGACGCTCGCCCGCTATTTTTCCTTGCGCTTCCTCATCGCCATGCTGGCGATGTTTGCAATCTGCTGCGTGCTGATCTTCTTCGTCGATTTCATCGAGATGCTGCGGCGCGCCGGCAACTACGACAGCGATGTTTCCGGATTCTTGCTCGCCTGGATGACTCTGCTTCGTCTGCCCTCCTTCTCCGAGCTCACCCTCCCCTTCGCCGTGCTGATCGGCACGGTTGGTATTTTCCTGATGCTGAGCCGCTCTTCGGAGCTGATCGTTGTGCGCGCCGCCGGCGTATCGGTATGGCAGTTCATGCTCCCCGCCATGATCGTTGCCTTCCTCCTCGGCATCGTGTTCGTGACGCTCTACAATCCTCTCGCCGCCTGCGCCCGCGCCGAAGCCGAGCGGCTATACGCCAAGGCCTTCGACCGCGAAGACACGCTGCTCAAGACCAAGAACGCCGGCGCTTGGCTGCGCGAGGACGGCGCCGACGGGCCGTCCGTCCTTCACGCCGCGCGGTCCTCCAATCAGGGCCTCGAGCTTAGCGGCGTCACGGTGTTTCAGTACGCTCCGGATCAATCCCCGACGGAGCGCATCGAGGCGCGCAAAGCGACCCTCAAGGACGGCCGCTGGGAACTTGAGGACGCCTGGGTAAGTGCCGTCGGCAGCGAGCCCAATCTGTACAAGCATTATCTGATCAGCACCTACCTCACCCCGACGCAGGTGCGAGACACCCTCGGCACTGAGTACTCGATTTCGTTCTGGGATCTCCCGAACTTCATCGAGATCGCGGAGCGGGCGGGACTGCCCGCGACGCAATATCGCGTGCAGTATCAGTTGCTGCTGTGCCGGCCTTTCTTGCTCATGACCATGGTGCTGATCGCGGCCACCTGCTCGCTTAGGGCGTTCCGCTTCGGCAATGTCCAACTTAACGCATTGGGAGGTATCGCCGCAGGATTTGCCTTCTTCGTCCTCGCCGAGGTCTCGCGCAATTTCGCCATGGCTGGACTGACCTCGGCTATGGCCGCAGCCTGGGTGCCGGTCATCATCGCGGCGAGCCTCGCGCTCACCGTGCTCTTGTACAAAGAGGACGGGTGATGATGCTCGGCGCTCGATCACTCACCTGCAGGTGCCGGGCTGAGCCCGGCCTCGCCGCGTCTAAGGGGCAGCGTGGAGCGTGGATACGGGTCATTTTTGCCTGCTTGATCGCCGGCTGCATCGCGTTCGGTGCTGGGCCGG
>DATFVP010000142.1:0-4104 GCA_035260285.1 Methyloceanibacter sp. | reverse complement strand
GATCAACCTCTCGATGTTATCGAGAGCGCGGCACGAGACCGCGTCCATGCGCAATAAAAATCTTGGGAAAGGACGCCAGGAACCCGAATGCAGAACTTCCCGGCCGAGACGAATGCGACATCCGCATCGATTACCGCTGGGGCACTATCGGCGCGGAGCGCGTGCAGTCTGCGGTGACAGAACTGCTCAGCTTGGCGCCAGTTCTGTTTCTATTATACGACTCGCCGATTTTGGGGGCACTCCGGCGGCAGACGTGCAGCATTCCAATCGTGTTCGTCGGAATTGTTCTCCGGCTACACTTTTCTCCGCGTCGTGATGGGATGGCAGGCGCGCTGGACGCCTGGCACGTTTCCGGGCCTTTGCGCGACTTCCGCTGCAACGACTTTTTGGCAGAGACGAATTCGTCCGAGAGAGGCGTGTGTGGTGTGCGAGTCTCGTTTGCGGATCTCGGAGGTACGGCAGTCTCTTGCTCAGAAGCAGAATTTTCGCGAGAGAGGGCGCGACTCGAAATGAGAGCCCGTCGCCGAACGCCGGGTTATCGGATCGCAAGGATGCACCCGTCATGATGATGTTGGCACCGGTTCTCACGCCGCATGGCTTACTGATGCTCGCGCAATCGTTGGAGGCGGAGGAGGAAGCGCTGGCTTTGGAGCCAGAGCGCGGCTCGCGGTTGGAGAAGGCGTTTGCACGCGGCGCCGGTCACGGACTGCTGCTCCTGGGCGCTGACGAGGTCGGGACGGCTCTTTCTCCAACGCTGTCCTATTGGCGGAAATTGGGGGCGCGTTACATGACTGCGTTGTGCGCCCTTCCAGGCATCGGCGAGCGAAGCAAGCCGCCGGTGCCGATCCCCGCAGACGGCGAATTGGACTCGATGGCCGCGGCCGTTCCGCCGATGATTGGCGCGGAATACGTGACCACGGAAGTCCTGGTCAATCTATGGCGCGGCATGGATTCGGCCTTCGATACCGAGCTGGCTCAATCCAAGCTCACAGTGCAGGATTTCCTCAAGCGCCGTCATCCGGCCTGGAACTTAGTGGGACGTGTTCATTTCAACCTTGCGGAGAATCGGAAAGACGAGGACGCCCCATTCGCGTTTCTTGCAACCTACACGACGCGGCTTTCAGCCGAGGCAAGGCCGCAGCATCTGCCGCTCGGCAAGGCCTTGCAGAAGTACTCGGGCGCGAGAAACCGCGAGCGCCTGCTATCGCTCCTGATGCCCGTCCAGCGGGCCGCCGAGCATTGCCCCTGGTTGAAGGCGATGGTCGATGCGGGCGAAATCTTTCACCCGCTGCGCTGGAGCCCACAACAGGCGGTGGAATTCCTGCGGGACGTTCCCGCGCTCGAAAGCGCCGGCGTGGTCGTGCGCATGCCGGCAAGCTGGCGCATGAATCGTCCAGCACGCCCGCAGGTGATGGCAACGGTCGGCGGCAATGCCCCCTCGCATCTCGGGATGGATGCGCTGCTCGACTTTCGGATGGAGGTGACGCTCGATGGTGAAAACCTCACGGCGGTCGAGATCAAGCGCCTCCTAGCGCATTCCGACGGGTTGGCCTTGATCCGCGGCAAGTGGGTCGAGGTCGATCACGAACGACTGAGCAGGACACTCGAGCAATTCGAGGCCATTGAGCGCCGCGCCGTCACCGATGGTCTGTCGTTCGGCGAGGCGATGCGCATGCTGGCCGGGGCCGACCTTGCCGGGGATAGGGGTGCCGGGCAGGCCGACGTCGCCTGGAGCGAGACCCTGGCCGGTCCCTGGCTGGCGGAAACGCTCGCGGCTTTGCGCCATCCCGATCGGCTCTCGCGTGCCGACCCGGGCCGTTCCCTTCAGGGCACTCTCCGGCCGTATCAGCAGGCCGGCGTCGAATGGCTTTATCTGCTCGCACAGCTAAAACTTGGGGCGTGCCTCGCAGACGACATGGGGCTTGGCAAGACCATCCAGGTGTTGTCGTTGCTGCTGGTGTTGAAGCACGAGGCCGGGGAGAAGCGGAAGCCTTCCCTGCTCGTGGCGCCGGCTTCGCTGCTCGCCAACTGGACGGCAGAGATTGCCCGATTTGTGCCAAGCCTCCAGGTAGTTGTCGCCCATCCATCAGCGGCGCCCTCCGAGAAGCCGATCACGGAGGATGCGGACAATCTGGCGGATGTCGACCTGGTCATTACAAGCTATGGCTTCCTGGCCCGCCTGCCGTGGCTCGGAGCGACAGCGTGGCGACTGGTGGTGCTTGATGAGGCGCAGGCCATTAAGAATCCTGCCGCCAAGCAGACCAGAACGGTCAAACAGCTCCGCGCGGAAACTCGCGTTGCTCTGACCGGCACGCCGATCGAGAATCGGCTCGGCGACCTGTGGTCGATCTTCGACTTCATCAATCCCGGACTGTTGGGATCGTCAAAGGAATTTTCGTCATTCGCCAAGCGCCTCGCCGACCGGCCGCAGAATCCTTATGGCCCGCTCCGCGATCTGGTGCGCCCCTATATTTTGCGGCGCATGAAGACCGACAAGAGGATCATTGCGGACTTGCCCGACAAGACCGAGATGAAGACGTTCTGCCCCTTGAGCCGCAAGCAGGCGGCGCTATACCAGCAGGCGGTGGACGACCTCGCCGGCCAGCTCGAAGACGTCGATGGAATGAAGCGCAGGGGCATCGTCCTGGCCTTCCTCATGCGGTTGAAGCAGATCTGCAACCATCCCTCGCAATGGCTCGGCGACGGCGCCTGGGCCGAGGAGGACAGCGGCAAGCTCGCGCGATTGCGCGACATCGCGGAGGTGGTCGGCGCCCGGCAGGAGAAGGCGCTCGTCTTCACCCAGTTCAAGGAGATGACCGCGCCGCTGGCCGCGTTCCTGGCCTCGGTGTTCGGTCGGGCCGGTCTCGTCCTGCACGGCGAGACTGAGGTCAGGAAGCGCAAGGATCTGGTGCGTCAGTTCCAGGAGGATGAACGCGTCCCGTTCTTCGTGCTCTCCGTCAAAGCCGGCGGCACTGGCCTCAACCTCACCGCGGCCTCTCATGTCATCCATTTCGACCGGTGGTGGAATCCCGCTGTGGAGAACCAGGCCACCGACCGCGCTTTCCGAATCGGACAGAACAAGAGTGTGCTCGTGCACAAGTTCGTCTGCCGCGGCACTGTAGAGGACAGGATCGACCAGATGATTGAGTCCAAGCAGCAATTGGCTGGGGATTTTCTCAGTGGTGGTGCTGACATTGTGCTGACCGAGATGAAGGATGAGGAGTTGCTGAGTCTCGTGGCTCTCGACCTGGGCGCTGCGATGAAGGAGGGCTGATGGATGAGCTACTACTTCGCATGGCAACCCTATGTTTCGGTGGCCGAAAAGCGGCGCCGGGCGGAGCGCGAGGTGGCAAAGCTGAAGAAGCGGGGACAAGCTATCGCTCCGGTGCGGATCGAGGGCCGTAAGATTGCCAAGAGCTTCTGGGGCCAGTCGTGGTGCACCAACCTCGAACGCTACAGCGACTTCGAGAATCGCCTACCGCGCGGACGCACTTACGTTCGCAATGGTTCCGTTGTCGACCTGCAAATCGCCAAGGGCGAGGTCGCAGCGATGGTCGCCGGCTCCGATCTCTACAAGATCAAGATCGCCATCGCGCCAGTCAAGAACGCGCGCTGGAAAGCAATCTGTCGCGATTGTGCAGGATCGATCGATTCGCTGGTCGAGTTACTGCAGGGTCGCTTAGCCAAGGGCGTCATGGATAGGGTGTGCCGGAAGGGCGACGGCCTGTTTCCGTCGCCGAACGAGATCAAGCTCAACTGCAGCTGTCCGGACGGGGCCGGCATGTGCAAGCACGTTGCGGCGGTTCTTTATGGAGTGGGCGCCAGGCTTGACGAAGAGCCTCAGTTTCTTTTCATGCTGCGCGGCGTGGATGAAAACGAACTAATCGGCAGAGCCGGACAGGATCTCCCGCTGTCGATGACGACACCCGGTGCTGCGAAAGTGCTTGACGATAGTGACGTGGCGGCCCTGTTCGGGATCGACATCGCCGAGACTGCCAGCGCGGATATCCCCACCGCCCGCAAGCAGCCCAGGCAGTTCAAGACCGTGATAGGGAGCAAGTCTGCCGAGACGAAGACCCCGCCGGCAAAGAAAGACAAGTCACC
>DATFVP010000141.1:0-7173 GCA_035260285.1 Methyloceanibacter sp. | reverse complement strand
AGGCGGCTGGGCTTGAAGTCAATGCACGTCTCGTCGGCGTCAAGACCGACACTTCTGCCACGCATCCAACGAGCCCAACTCTTAAGTCACCGCGTCATGCCGGTCAAGTTGTGGAGATAAATATTTTCATGTGAAAACAATAAGTTATCTCCACGAAATCCCTTGCCTCATCTCTGGCGCTCAATTACTTTCGAAACTTCTTCCTCGATTCACTGTTTGCTGCCCATGCGCGAGACCATCACCGCCGCACTGAAAACTGCGACCAAGGCGCAAGACAAGCGCCGAGTCTCGACGCTGCGTCTTGTCTCCGCTGCCATCAAGGATCGCGACATCGCCGCGCGAACCGCAGGCAAGGGCGAGGCCACCGATGCCGAGCTGCTCGAGCTCTTCGCCAAGATGATCAAGCAGCGGGAAGAGTCTGAGAAGATATATAGAGACGCCGGCCGCGCCGAGCTCGCCCAGCAGGAAGCCGAGGAGATCGCCATCATCCGCGAGTTCCTCCCCAAGCAACTCTCAGAGGCCGACATGCAGAAGGCAATCGCTGACGCAATTGTCGAGGCAGGTGCCACGAGCGTGAAGGACATGGGCAAGGTGATGGCCGCGCTGAAATCGCGATACGCCGGCCGGATGGATTTCGCCAAAGCGAGCGCGGCTGTGAAGGCGAAGCTGGGATGATCTTTGCAGCGCGCGCTCGCGCCTGCCGTTAGCTTCGCTCTCTCAGGAAAAATTGGTCGGTCGTGATCAAGTTCAACAGAACCTGCTTGTGGGATCGAAGAACGCGAAGGCTTCCATGGGGTCGTCGCGCTTGTTGCGCCAGTCTCCGAGAAGCTCAGCGCCGGCAGCCGTCGCGCTCTCGGGAGATGGCTCGGCGAGCTTGCGGATCACGCCGCAACCATAGTCAGCGTCGACCGTGTAAACCGCGAGATCGTGCCGCTGGCTGATAAAGTCGACATAGGCCTTGATAGCTGACGCCGCACCATTCCCCGGTGATGCGTAGCGCCCTCCGCTCATGAAGGTGCAGAGCTCGAGATAGTGACGATAGCCATGCACCTCGGCCAAATGATTGATGAGGTGCGCCTTGTTCCACTCTAAAGACAACGGCAGCCCCCAACCAACCCGTAAGCACGGCATGCGCGGCTCGACCGCCGGCGCGAGCCGCCATTGGCGTCAACTTACCCCCCAGAAATGCTACCATAAGCTCCGCTTCCGTGACGACTGGATGCCCGCCCTTGGCACGACAATCGCTGCGACACTCTCTCTGCACAAAAATCTTGCAGCAATGATGCGCGCTACACATGACGCGTTCTTCTCACGCCGCCATCATCTGAAAATCAAATCGCTCCTTCGGAAAAATCCTGCGGCAGCCGGCCACGCGGCCTTTTGTCTTGCACTGCAACATAGTTCTGTCACTGCAACGCAATAGAAAAGTTTGCAATGCGCACGTGATTCGTTTGCGCGCGCATCAAACTTCAATAGGAGGCCGATAATGACCCCACGTACCCAACTGAAGCTTTTAACCGCCGCTGCAGCCCTGACCCTTGTCGGTCCCGCCGCCGCTAACCTCGCGCGTGCCCAGGAGCCGCTGAACAATCTCGGCCCGGTCGGTCCGCATGAGCCGATCGTCATCGCCGCCGGCAATCAGCGCGTGCTCGCCTTTTATGAGCCTGAGCGTGGCGGATGCGCGGTGAGCGCCGTCACTTGGAAGGATGTCGCACCAGACGCGCCGTTCCGTGTCCGCGTCAGCCTGAAGCCAGGTCAGATGTTCCACCTCGATGGCGCCGAGCGCCAGTCGGTCGGCCTGCTTTGCGGCGCCGATGCTTCGACACTTGCCCTCGTGGCTCCGCCCGAGCTGATCCTCACCGGCGCGGTGGGCAGGAACTAGCGGCAGCTATCGTCATTGCCAGATCGACCGATGGGTGGACCGAGGCTCTCGCTCCACCCATTTTCGTTTTCCACGCCGCGCCGCTGGACATGCCGATCAGTGTTCCTTATTTGTTCTAGCGGTGAATTGTGGTGATGGACCGCAGAAGCCTGTGGTCCTAGCCGTGCGGCACAGGCCCACTGCTTCCAATGAAATTCTCCGATTCGTTCCTCGATGAGATCAGGGCGCGGCTGC
Organism: Methyloceanibacter sp.; assembly: GCA_035260285.1. Taxonomy (GTDB): domain Bacteria; phylum Pseudomonadota; class Alphaproteobacteria; order Rhizobiales; family Methyloligellaceae; genus Methyloceanibacter. The sequence goes on along the minus strand of DATFVP010000141.1, from coordinate 5,057 downwards.
CGGTCTCCGCCGTGGTCTCGCGCCGCGTGGCGCTGAAGCGCGCCGGGCGTGAATGGAAGGGTCTGTCGCCTTTCAATCAGGAGAAGACTCCGTCCTTCACGGTCAATGACCAGAAGGGCTTCTATCACTGTTTCTCTAGCGGAAAGCATGGCGACATCTTCGGCTTCGTCATGGACACCGAGGGCCTGAGCTTTCCCGAGGCAGTTGAGCGGCTCGCGAACGAGGCAGGCCTGGCGCTGCCCAAGCCAGACCCGCAATACGAGCGCGCGGCGAACGAACGCCTGGGCCTTTACGATGCGCTGGAAGCGGCAAGCGTCTATTTCGAAGAGCAGCTTTCAACACGCGACGGCCGCGAGGCGCTCGACTATGCCGAGCGCCGCGAGCTCACGCCGTCAATCATCAAGGAGTTTCGCATCGGCTTCGCACCGGGCTCGAAGGACGCGCTCAAAGCGACTCTGATCAAACGTGGATTCAGCGAGGCCCAGCTCCTCGACGCCGGTCTCCTCATCAAGCCTGACGACGGCCGCGCTCCTTACGATCGCTTCCGCCACCGCCTCACCATCCCCATCGTCAACGCGCGCGGCCGCATCATTGCCTTCGGCGCCCGCGCGCTCGATGTGGCAACCGAGCCGAAATACCTGAACTCGCCAGAGACCAAGCTGTTCGACAAGGGCTCGACCGTCTTCAACTTTGCGCGAGCGCGCGGGCCCGCCTTCGACAAGAGCGAGCTGATCGTGGTCGAAGGCTATATGGACGTGATCGCGCTGCATCAGGCTGGCTTCCATCACACCGTGGCGACGCTCGGCACCGCCTTCACCGAGCGGCAGATGGATCAGCTTTGGCTGCTCGCTCCGGAACCGATCATCTGCTTCGACGGCGACCGCGCCGGCGAAGCCGCCGCGGCGCGCGCCATCGACCGCATGCTCCCGGTCTTGCGCGAGGGGCATTCCTTCCGCTTCGCATTCCTCCCTGACGGCTCAGACCCCGACGACCTCGTGCGCAATGAGGGCGCCAGCGCTCTTGCACGCTGTCTCGCCGAGGCGCGGCCGCTCATCGATATTCTGTGGCAACGCGAATGCGCGGGCCACAATCTCGATACGCCCGAGCGGCGCGCGGCGCTCGAAGAGCGGCTTGATCAACTGCTCAACACCATCGCCAATGCCCGGGTACGTGAGCATTACCGCCGCGACATCAAGTCGAGGCTCTTTGCTTTGTGGCGCGACATCAGCAAGCGGAGCGGCATTCCTGCAAAGGCGCCGGCGCCGGCTCCCTTTAGCAAGAGTGGAACAAGGCCGCTTCCCTCAGCCCATGGCTTCGCCATCACCATTATTCTCGCGCTCGCCCATCATCCTTCGCTGCTAGATCATTTCGCCGAGGAGGTGGCGCATCTCGACATCAGGCAGAAGCAACTTGCCGAGCTTCTCGGTTTCCTCACCGAGGCCATCTTCCACAACCATGGCATCTCTCGCGAGCGCCTCGCCGAGCTCATGCGCGGGAGCCGCCACGCCAGGCTGTTCGAGACGCTCGACCGGTCGAGCGCCTTCAAGCGCATCGCTTTCCTGCAAGCCGAGACCCCTCAGGCCGAGGTCGAGGAGCATTTCGCTGAGCTCATCTACCGCTGGACCACGCTCAAAAGCCTCAACAAGGAGGTGCAGGATCAAGCGCTCGACCTCGCCGATCTGTCGGAGGCCGACTTTGAGCATTTTGCCGAGTTGCAACGCCAGGTTGCCAATGCCGGGCTCCGCCATGCCGCCGACGACGCAGGCGACCGCGACAGCGCCAAGCGGTTCCACGAGACCATCGCCAGGCTGAAAGGCGAGAATATCGGCGGCCAGCGGGGGCGCCGTCCTGACCGGCGCCCCGACCATCGCTAGGACCCTTCAACCGGCACCGATATTGCATTCCGAACGTGATGAAACGTAACACGCTTCACATGGCTAAAAATTGTGCTTTTGAAGGGCTTTGCGGCCTTGACACATCGCCTTAGTCTCGCCAATTCAGGAACTTGATCGGCCGGAGGCGCCGCCAGGGGTTCCACGAGGCGTTGGTTGTTTGGGCCATGCGCCGGCCGGCGTTGCGTTCGCTCGGTGGGCTTCACGCCTCGAGCACTCGGGCTTTATTGCCTGGCAAAGACATTCGGTCCGGAACGTTGAGTTCCAATCCTTCTGCCCAGAAAGGGCAAGCTTGATTGGGGAGAACGAAGTCGACCAAGGCTTGACCAGTTAGTCTTAGCAATGCTGGCGGTGAGCCACGGGCCAGGTCATGTTTAATCGTCGATTAACGGTGCTTGCCGCTAATCGTCAAAGGTGATTGCGAACAGGCGCGCCGAAGAAAGCAGGTGCCCCTCGGCTTTGCGCTTCACCCGGCAAGGGCAAGCGCTTCGGAGTAGATGAATGGCAACTAAGACCGCTGAAGCAGAGGACCAGGAGCAGCCGCAGGCGGAGGCTTCGGACGGTCCGGTGCTGGATATGTCTGATGCCGCGGTCAAGAAGCTGATAAAGACGGCGAAGGCCCGCGGGTTCGTCACCTATGACGAGCTGAACGAGGTTCTTCCGTCCGAGGAAGTCTCTTCCGAGCAGATCGAGGATACCATGTCCATGCTCTCCGACATGGGCATCAACGTCATCGACACGGACGAGGCCGAGGAGCCTGAGGAGGGCGCCCCCAACGCCGAGGCTGCGCCGCGTGCCGTCGCCACGATCACCCCCATCGCCAAGGTCGAGCTCAAGGCTGAGCCTGCCGAGCGCACCGACGATCCGGTGCGCATGTATTTGCGCGAGATGGGCTCGGTCGAGCTTCTCTCCCGCGAGGGCGAGATCGCCATCGCCAAGCGCATCGAGGCCGGCCGCGAGGCCATGATCGCAGGCCTGTGCGAGAGCCCGCTCACCTTCCAGGCCATCATCATCTGGCGCGATGAGCTGAACGAAGGCAAGATTCTGCTCCGCGACATCATCGATCTCGAAGCCACCTATCAAGGCCCTGACGCCAAGCCTGCGCCGTCGCAGCCTCTGCCTGAGGGCATGAATGGCGGCGGGGCCCATGGCCCTGGGGCCAATGGGCAGAACGCCACGCATGCGCAAGCTCAGCCAGCCGCTCGCAATGAGGAGGAGGATGGCGAGCGCGTCGCCCAGGAAGAATTCGACGACGAAGAGGACGATCTTGAAAACTCGCTTTCGCTCGCCGCCATGGAGGCTGAGCTCAAGCCGAAAGTGCTCGAGACTTTCGACCTCGTTGCCACCAACTACAAGAAACTGCGCAAGCTGCAGGACCAAGAGGTCGAGCGCGCGCTCCGCAACGACACGCTCTCCTCTGGCCAGGAGAAGCGCTACAAGGTCCTGAAGGACGAGATCGTCGCCGAGATCAAGTCGCTGTCGCTCAATGCCAACCGTATCGAGAGCCTGGTCGAGACTCTCTACGACATCAACAAGAAGCTGCTCGGCTATGAGGGGCGCCTGCTCCGCCTCGCCGAGAGCTATGGCGTGAAGCGCGAGGACTTCCTCGACGAATATCAGTCGAACGAGCTCGACCCCAACTGGCTCCGCCGCGTCGGGCGCCTGAAGAAGAAAGGCTGGGCCGATTTCGTCCACGACGAGCGCGGCGTGATCAAGGATATCCGCGGCGAGATCCACAATCTCGCTGCCGAGACCGGCCTGCAGATCAGCGAGTTCCGCCGCATCGTGCACATCGTGCAGAAGGGCGAGCGCGAGGCGCGCCAGGCCAAGAAGGAGATGGTCGAGGCCAATCTGCGCCTCGTTATTTCCATCGCCAAGAAATACACGAATCGCGGCTTGCAGTTCCTTGATTTGATTCAGGAAGGCAATATCGGCCTGATGAAAGCAGTCGACAAGTTTGAGTACCGCCGCGGCTATAAATTCTCCACCTACGCCACCTGGTGGATCAGGCAAGCCATCACCCGCTCGATCGCCGACCAGGCGCGCACCATCCGCATCCCCGTGCACATGATCGAGACCATCAACAAGATCGTACGCACGTCACGCCAGATGCTGCACGAGATCGGCCGCGAGCCGACGCCGGAGGAGCTTTCCGAGAAGCTCGCCATGCCGCTCGAGAAGGTGCGGAAAGTTCTCAAGATCGCCAAGGAGCCGATCTCGCTCGAAACCCCGATCGGCGATGAGGAAGATTCCTATCTCGGCGATTTCATCGAGGACAAGAACGCGGTGCTGCCCATCGATGCCGCCATCCAGTCGAATCTGCGCGAGACCACGACACGCGTGCTCGCCTCGCTCACGCCGCGCGAGGAGCGCGTGCTTCGCATGCGCTTCGGCATCGGCATGAACACCGACCACACCCTTGAAGAGGTCGGCCAACAGTTCAGCGTCACCCGCGAGCGCATCCGCCAGATCGAAGCCAAGGCCCTGCGCAAGCTGAAGCACCCAAGCCGGTCACGGAAACTTAGGTCGTTCCTGGACAATTAGTCCTTGAGACCCGCGGGGAAATTTGTTTGGCCCCGGGTTGTTTCGCGAAGGCAACTCCACAACACGGAGGGAATCTACGATGCGTCATTCAGTCCTTGCAGCGGCACTTCTTGTTGCCGCGACCATCGTTCCGTGCGCCGCCGACGCCGGCCCGGTCAGAGCCGCAGCTGCCGGCACCGCGACCGCCGTTGCGGTCACCGGCAGAACCGCGGTGAGAGGCACTGTCGTCGTCGGCAGAACCGCGGCCAAAGGCACAGCCGTTGTCGGCAGAACTGCGGCGAGGGGCACCGTCGCCGTGGCGCGCACCACCGGCAGGGGCGTCGTCTGCGTCGCGACCTTCTTCCGCCGCTGCGCCAGACCTTACCCCTAGTCGACCCTCACTCTTGTCATGCCCGGGCGTGACCAGGGCATCCACGCATCCCTCCGCGATAGGACGGGAACGCAGAGCTTTCGCGCTCAAGCAGCGGCGCGGCTAATCGGCTCCGCCCAAATCTCTGCGCAACAGATTGAAAGAATGTTTCTTCAGGAAGTTGATTGTTGGTCGGCCGAGTAGCGCGATTGCTACGAGCTTGGTCAGCAGCGGCGTTGCCCCAAAGAAGGCGGTCAGCACGGTTTTCGCGC
>DATFVP010000140.1:0-2906 GCA_035260285.1 Methyloceanibacter sp. | reverse complement strand
CGACCCAATAGGACCAAGCCTCCAGAGCAGGATTTCTGAACGGAGCCAGGGGAAGCGACGCTGTCTGCGTCTTGCTCAGTGCTTTCTGGTTGGTCATCGCGGTGCCTCCTCGAAAACTCAAATGCACACGGGCGGAGCAAGTGCACACGGGCGGAGCAAGCCGCCCAACAATCAAAGCCCCCCTCTCCTATGAAACTTCGGCGCTCGCGCGCAATGTCCCAATTTGAGCGGCGCGTCCTACCGCTCAGGCCCATTTCAGAGTGATGCCGACGTCGCCGGGCATGCCGTCGGGAAAATCCACGATCTGAAATTTGACCTTGTAGCCTCGCGGCCGAAGCTGCCGCTCCCAAAACTCGTACATCTCCTTTGGCAGGCCGGTGAGCGTCGTCTCCCAGCCGGGCTCCTGTTGGTTGATGGCGCGGCCACGATCGGTGCACAGCGCGTTCGGAAAGCGATAAACCTGCACTTCGGTAAGCCCATTCGATGCCGCCCGCTCGATAACGGCCGCCACGCGGCGGAGCGCTTCCTCGTCAGACACGCCGGACGGCTTGGTGAGCTTCTCGAGCAGCATCTTCTTCTCGGCTTCGGCATCGGTCTGCTTGCGCGCCTCAGCGGAAGCCTTCTCGGCCTCGGCAAGGGCAAGCTTCTCCATTACCTGTTGTGCGGTTGGCAGGGAAAAGCCTTTGTCCGCCATCAGCTTCCTCCATCAAGATCCAATCAGTTGGTCGAATGCCCTGCCGGCAAGTCGCGCTTCAGCGCCTCCAATAGCGTAATCCAATGCAACATTAATGACCTTCCAGAAACACGAAATTCTCCCAGCTCCGCATGCGCAGCAAGATGCGCCGGATAATGGCGAAGTGGTGGGCGAACGGCGTGTAGACGGCCACCTGCGCCGCGGCCCCGCCTGGAAGAGTGTAGGCCGAGGTATCGTCGTCGATGTCGACGATGGCGACCGCCCGCCCATCCACGATGCTTGCGCCCATGTCCTGCAAGGCTCCGGTCGCCTGAAGTTGCCCCGTGGCAATGGCGTCGATAACGTGCCTGACCTTTCCCTTGACAATCCGCCCAGGCAGCGCGTCGAAGGCAATCTCAGCCTCGTCGCCGGGGCGCACCCGCTGAAGTGAGTTCTGCTGGAAGCCGGCTGCTAACTGCTGATCGTCGGTGTGCACGAACACCATCGCCGGGCGCAGCGGCGCTGGAATGACATACATGCCTGGACGCAGCGCCATTTGCGTGACGTAGCCAGGACCGGGCGCGCGTACCACCGTCTGGTCGAGGTCGTATTGTGCGTCGGCCAACTCGGCCTGCAGGCGAGCGACCGTGGTGTTCACCCCGCCGATTTCCGATTCATAGGCAAGCTTCGCCCTCTCAGCAGCGGACGCGGCTTCGGACAGGGCCTGCTTCGCGCCGTCGATGTTGCGGGTCGCGACATCGAGTGCCGCTTGCGCGATCACCTTCTTCTCGAACAGCTGCTGCTGCCTCGCATACTCGTCCTGCGCAAGCTTAAGCTGCACCTTGACCTTTTCGACCGTTGCCAAGGCCTGGTCGTACGTTGCTTTCAGCTGCTTCACCGTCTGCTCGGCTTCGGCGAGCAATGCCTTCTTCTGATCGACGACGTATTGATACGGACGGGAGTCGACACTGAACAGGATGTCGCCCTCCTTCAAAGGCTCGTTCGGCTTCACCGGCACCTCGGTCACGCGCCCCTTGACCGTTGGCATGATCGGCGTGGTGGTGAAATAGATGCGCGCATTCTTGGTGAAGGGATGATTATAATTCATGATCAGCAGGATGCCGGTGATGAGAAAGATGCCGCCGAGAACCGCCGTCGGCAGGGTCCATTTGTTGACGGGAATGCGGAAGATCTTGAACACCGCAACACAGATTGCCGCGTAGGTGAGGATGAGGAGGAGTTCCATCAGGCGCCTCCCCCCTTGGCAGCGGTCTCGAGTGCCTTGACCGGGGTAGGCTCGGTGCGCTTGGAACGTTTCGCGGGCTGCTCCGCGCCAACTGCGACCTCGGCGCGCTGCCGTGCTTCGAGTTGCTCCACGCGGCGGAAAAGATCGTCGAGCTTGTTCGACCCATCCCCGGCAGCCTGACCGTGGGCGAAGCCCCAGCCACGCTCGGGCCGATACAGCATCGCCCATATCCACAGGAACGGCCAAAGGGCGTGAAGGGTGAATAGGCTCACCCAGCCTGCGGCGTGGATCGCGTCCTGATGCGGATGATCGCGATGCTTGGCGATCTCGTAAGGGACATCGTGGATGGCGATGATGCCGTAAAACAGAGTGATGACGACGAAGATGAGAAGTCCGAGGGCGAAATAGTTTAGGAAGGTGTCGAAATCGATGCCCCGCTGGTAGAGGGCGACGCCGCCGGCGATGACGAGTGCGCCCAGAATAAGCGGCGCAAGCACCCACTTGGCGAACCAGACAAAGGAGAGACTGAAGCGGCGGACCGTCTCGCGAGACACAATTTTACTCCCCGAAGCGAAATTTCGCGGGGCTCAAGAGCGTGATAATTAAGGCTAACGTACGGCTAACGTCGCGATTCACAAATCAAAATTTTGATTCCAGAGCGTTGCGCTGACCCGCCGTTGTGGGCGGAGCAAAAAACGGACACCCGGCATGATTGGCGCGGCAGCCAAGTCATTTGTCGCCTCCGATGATGGATTCGACAGATGGCATCAACGGCGCATCGTGGTTCTTGAAGCAGAAGCTTTCCACCTCGTCAGCATCAGCGTTCAGCTTCTGGGTGTCGATCATGGTGTCCCCGCGCTTGCCGTGAAAATAGCCGCTGAGCCAAGCGGCAATCAGCTTCGGGTCCGCCACCTTGTACTTGACGAATTGATCGCAGGTAATCTTGGAAAGATCGACCATGACTTGGGCGGAGGCCGCTGACGACAC
>DATFVP010000139.1:0-7541 GCA_035260285.1 Methyloceanibacter sp. | reverse complement strand
CCGTCGTCGTCATATGCAACGATGGCGGCGATCCGGCGTACCTCGATCACGCCGTAAAAAAGGGAATCGTCCCCAACGTCGCGCGCTTCATGCAGACGGGGTTCAGCGCGATCGCCCAATGCGTCATTCCGAGCTTCACCTGTCCCAACAACGTGTCGATCGTCACCGGCAGCCCGCCTTCGATGCACGTCATATCCGGCATCTTCTATCTCGAACCGGAGACCGGACATGCCGTCATCATGACCGGCCCCGAGCTCATGCGCTCGACCACCATTCTGGCGGAATTTTCACGCCAGGGCGCGAAGGTCGCGTCGATCACGGCCAAGGACAAGCTGCGCCAGCAGCTCGGCAAGGACATGGACATCGCGGGCGGCAGCATCAATTTCTCGTCCGAAAAGGCCGATCGCTGCACCGCGCGCGAGAACGGCATCGAGAATGTGCTTGAACTCGTCGGCATGCCATTGCCCGACATGTATTCACCGGAACTGTCGCTGTTCGTGCTCGCCGCGGGCATCAAAGTCCTGGAGACCGAAAAGCCGCTCATCACGTATCTGTCGCTGACCGACTACATCCAGCACAAATACGCGCCCGGTGAACCGGAAGCGGACCTCTATTATCGCGACATGGATGCGCTGTTCGGGCGCCTGCACGAGCTCGGCGCGGTCGTCGGTCTCATCGCCGATCATGGGATGCGCGACAAGTCCAACCCCGACGGCTCGCCCAGGGTCGTATGGCTCCAGGACGCGCTCGATCTCGAGTTCGGAACGGCCGCAACAACGGTGATCTGTCCGATCACCGACTATTTCGTGGCGCATCATGGGGCGCTCGGCAGCTTCGTTCGCGTCTACTGCAGCCGCCACGCCACACCCGAAGCCGTCATCGGGTTCACGCGCAAGCTTCCCGGCATCGAAGCCGTTCACGACAAGGCAACCGCTGTCCGACTGTTCGATCTGCCGATCGACCGCGAAGGCGATGTCGTGGTCATAAGCGATGGCGCGACCTGCATCGGAACGACACCCTCCGCGCACGACCTGGCGGCCCTCGGCGGCCATCCATTGCGCACCCATGGCGGCATCGCCGAAAGTCGCGTCCCGTTCATTCTAAATTATCCGCTGAACGAGACCTATGCCGAACGGGCTGCGCGCGGCGGATTGCGGAGCTTCCACATCTTCGACTTTGCCATCAATGGCGTCGTGACGTGAGAACATTGCTGCTCATGTGGACGACGAGTTGAACCAGGCATGCGGCCGCAGGTTGTGATCACGTTCGCGGCGCGCGCCACAAACGAGCAAGAGTAGGCGTTTCCGTGTTTGCCACCTTGGCGTTGTCCGCCGGATAGCCTCTCCGTCCCGCCGAAGCGTTCGGGGTTGCCCGTCGCCAGCGGCCAGATCCGGCTTGAAACGAGACGTTGCCTCTTTGAACCCTATGGCTCTCGATCCCGCGCTGCGACATTACAAAAAGTTAATCTGGCCGACAGGATGTCGCAGGTGCTCGAAATCATGTGTCGCGAGACAAATCGATCAGGCTCCGGTAGACGTTATTCGGGCGGAAGTGACCAGCCTTCATCGGGTGGTTCGAGCCCCAATGAGCCGACAATGGCCGAGTGGCATCGCGGGGCGCGAAGACCACAAGGGGAGGAACGTGGCCAAGCTGCTCGAGGTCGAGAATCTCCAGACGCATTTCGTGACGCCGGCAGGCCTTGTCAAAGCAGTTGACGGCATCTCGTACGAAGTCGGCGAGGGCGAGACGGTCGCCGTGGTGGGCGAATCCGGCTGCGGCAAGTCGGTCGGCGCACTTTCGATCCTGCGGCTCATCCCGAGTCCTCCCGGCCGCATCGTCGGGGGCAGCGTTCGCTTCGCCGGCCGCGATCTGCTGACGCTCGGCGAGGAGGAGATCCGTCGGGTCCGCGGCCGCGAGATCGGCATGATCTTCCAGGAACCGATGACGTCGCTCAACCCGGTCTTGACCATCGGGCTTCAGCTCACGGAGACGCTGCGGCAGCACTTGCCGGTTTCGCAAGAGGCGGCGGAGCAGCGGGCCGTCGAACTGCTCGGGATGGTCGGCATCTCGGATCCCCGGCGGCGGCTTCGGCAATATCCCCATCATCTGAGCGGCGGCATGCGCCAGCGGGTCATGATCGCACTGGCGCTCTCCTGCCACCCGAAGCTTATCATCGCGGACGAGCCGACAACGGCGCTCGACGTCACCATCCAGGCCCAGATCCTGGAGCTGATGAAGGACCTGACACGGCGTCTCGGCGTTGCATTGATCCTCATCACGCACAACCTCGGCGTTGTGGCTCGCTATGCCGACCGGGTGAATGTCATGTATGCGGGCCGCATCGTCGAGAGCGGAACGGCTCGACACATCTATCACAACCCGAGTCATCCCTACACGCTCGCCCTTCTGCGTTCGATCCCGCGGATCGATCAGCCGCGCAAGACCAAGCTCAATCCCATCGAAGGACAGCCGCCCGACCTGATGCAACTGGGTGTCGGCTGCGCCTTCTGTCCGCGCTGCGGCTTCGCGGCGACGCGGTGCCGCGAGGCAGCTCCCATTCTCGAGCCGGTGGCGGGCGGGCATCTTTCGGCGTGCTGGGAAAAGGTCCGGCTTGCAGAGATCAGGCGGGGGGCATCATGACCGCGGCAGACACCATGACGCCAGACATTCCTCTTGCCGGTACGAGAATCCCGCAGAGCGACGTCCTCGTCAGCGTCCGCGGCCTCAAGAAATATTTCCCAGTCACCGAGGGCGCGCTCATTCCGCGCACGGTTGCCCAAGTCAAGGCCGTCGACGGTGTCAGCTTCGATATTCGCCGCGGCGAGACGCTTGGTCTTGTTGGCGAGTCGGGTTGCGGCAAGACCACAACCGGCCGCTGCATCCTGCAGCTCGAACGCCCGACGGAGGGCGAAATCCTGTTCGACGGCTTCAGCCTCAGCAACCTGGACCGGAAATCGCTGAGCAGTCTGCGCCGGCGTATCCAGGTCATCTTCCAGGACCCGTACAGCTCGCTCAACCCGCGCATGAGGGTTGGCGAGATCATCGGCGAACCGATCCGCGTGCATAACATCGAGCCTGACAGGCGGGCGCAGGAAAGGCGTGTCCATGAGCTGTTGGACGTCTGCGGCCTGCCGAAAAAGTTTGCCGGCCGCTACCCCCACGAAATGAGCGGTGGACAGCGCCAGCGCGTCGGTATTGCACGTGCGCTCTCGCTGCGGCCCGAATTTATTGTTTGCGACGAGGCAATCTCGGCGCTCGACGTGTCCATCCAGGCACAGATCATCAATCTCCTCGAAGATCTCCGCGACGAGTTCAAGCTCACCTACCTCTTCATCGCCCATGATCTCAGCATTGTCCGTCACCTTTGCCATCGTGTCGCGGTCATGTACCTTGGCAAGGTGGTCGAGCTCTCCGACTGTGATGAGCTGTACGGCAATCCGTTGCATCCGTACACGCGGGCACTGCTCGAGGCCGTGCCGGTCGCCGATCCTGCGGTCGAGGAAAGGCGCCAGCACCGGACTCTCAAGGGTGAGGTGCCGAGCCCGATGAATCCGCCGGCCGGCTGCGTGTTCCATCCGCGTTGCACGCTGGCCGTCGAAGGATGCAGCAAGGCCTTGCCAAACCTGCGAGAGATGAAGCCGGGCCATTGGGTTGCTTGCACGGAAGTCTAGGTCCCTTGGCTCAATGGGGGTGGCGCACCTATGAGAATCCGCGTTGAGAGTCCTCATCTCAGAAGAAGGGGCTCGACGAAATCCAGGGAGGAAGACAATGAAAAACGAAAGTTTGAAATTCGTAGTAGCGCTTGCGGCCGGGCTCGCACTGCCGCTCGCCGCCACTGTGTCGGCCGATGCAGAAAGCCCAAAAAGGGGTGGCACCCTGACCTTCGTCGTTCCTGACGAGCCGCCAAGCTGGGACGGTCACCGGGAAACGACCTTCGCACTGATCCATCCATTCGCGCCGTTCTACAGCCTGCTCATCAAGGTCAATCCGGATAATCCGTCCTCGCCGACGGATTTCGTTTGCGACCTGTGCACGGAAATGCCGAAGCCGACCGACGGCGGCAAGACCTACACTTTCAATATCAGGAAGGGCGTGAAGTTTACCGACGGCACGCCGCTGACCGCCCATGACGTCGTTGCGTCGTTCAAGAAGATCATCTTCCCGCCGGAGGGCACGACCAGCGCTCGCGTCGCGTTCTACGTCATGGTCGAGAGCGTGAGCGCGCCCGACGACCACACTGTCGTGTTCAAACTCAAGTATCCGTCCAGCGCCTTTATCCCGGCGCTCGCGGACCCGTACAATTTCATCTACTCGAAGGCAAAGCTGGACGCGGACATCCGCTGGTACGAGAGGAACGTCCTGGGCTCGGGGCCGTTCAAGTTCGTGGCGCATGAGGCCGGTGCCTTCGTGCGCGGCGAGCGCAACAAGGACTTCTATATCAAGGGCCAGCCCTACCTCGACGGCTTCGAGGCGATCTTCTCAAACAAGCAGGCGGTACGCGTGCAGGCGATCCGCGGCGACCGTGCCGCGATCGAGTTCCGCGGCTTCCCGCCGAAGAGCCGCGACGATCTCGTCCATGCGCTCGGCAAAGACATCACGGTACAGGAGAGCAACTGGAATTGCGTCCTCCTGTTCACGCCGAACCACAAGAGGAAGCCGTTCGACGACGTTCGCGTCCGTCGCGCGCTCACGCTGGCGGTCGATCGTTGGGGCGGATCGAAGCATCTTTCGCAGATCGCCATCGTGAAGGCAGTCGGCGGCGTTGTCTTCCCGGGTCATCCGCTAGCGGCGACCGATGCGGAGCTCGAAAAGATCCCGGGCTACTGGCAGGACATCAACAAGTCGCGGGAACAAGCCAAGCAGCTGCTCAAGGAAGCCGGCGTGTCCGACCTGAAGTTCACGCTTTCCAACCGCGCGGTTGACCAGCCGTATACCATCGTCGGCACCTGGCTAATCGACCAATGGCGGCAAATCGGCGTCTCCGTCGACCAGAAGATGGAGCCGACCGGCCCGTTCTACGCGCTGCTGCGGTCACATGAATTCGACGTGACGATGGATTTCAACTGCCAGTCCGTCGTCAACCCGCTGCTCGATGTCGGAAAGTTCCTGTCCCAGGACACCGGCAACGAGAGCTACGGCGGATACATCGACCGCGACCTGGACAAGATGTTCCAGGCGATGAACATGGAGCCCGATCCCGCGAAGCAGCGCAAGATCATGCGCGATTTCGAGAGGCGCGTGCTGGACGACCAGGCCCACTCGCTGATCACACTGTGGTGGAACCGAATCATCCCGCACCGATCTTATGTGAAGGGCTGGAAGATCAGCCCGAGTCACTACATCAACCAGGACCTTGCGAACGTGTGGCTCGACAAGTGATCGCCGCGCGTTGCGGCGCGTGACGAAAGTGGCTTCCCGGTTGCCTGCCGAGCTTCGGCAGGGAGCGGGGAGCCGCCACCACACAGCCCGCTGAGGCGCCGGCACCGAGGATCATGTACCAGTACATCCTCAAGAGGCTCCTGCTGATGATCCCGACGCTGTTCGGCGCCGGGCTTCTTGTGTTCACGTTGCTGCGGCTGATCCCGGGGGACATCTGCGTGCTGCGCATGGCGGGCGGGGCGGGATATGTCGACCCCAAGGCGATCGAGCTGTGCCAAGCCGAACTGGGCCTCGATCGATCCTACGTGGTGCAGTTTTTGGATTTCATCTGGGGCTTCATCCGGTTCGATTTCGGAAATTCGATGTGGACCGGCCGGCCGATCACTGAGGAGATCGCGCTGCGTTTCCAGCTCTCGCTCCAGATCGCGATCATGGCGACGATCACGGCCGTCCTGCTGGCGATACCGCTCGGCACCATCTCGGCCGTCAAGCAGAACACCTGGATCGACTATGTCGTGCGCGCCTTCAGTATCGCCGGGATCGCGATGCCCTCCTTCTGGCTCGGCATTCTGATCATCCTGGGGCTGCTTATCACCACCAAGTCGGTGTTCGGGGTGTCCTGGATGCCGCCCATCAAATACGTGCCCCTCTGGGTCGACCCGCTCTACAACCTGAGCATGACGATCTTCCCGGCGCTGGCGACCGGCTACCGCTACTCCGCCGTGGCGACCAGGATGACGCGATCCGCCCTGCTCGAAGTGCTGCGCGAGGACTACGTGCGCACAGCGCGTGCCAAGGGGCTGATCGAGAGGCTCATCATCCGCCGTCATGCGCTTAAAAACGCGCTGTTGCCGGTGGTCACTATCATAGGCATCGAATTTGCGTTCCTAATCGGAGGGCTGGTCGTCACCGAGCAGGTGTTCAACCTCAACGGGCTCGGCAAGTTGTTCGTCGCGTCCGTCACCCACCACGATTATGCGATGACCCAGGCGTTAGTCATGCTGGTGGTCGCGATCTCCGTATTCACGAACTTCCTTGTCGACATAGTGTATGCGTGGCTGGACCCCCGCATCCGGTACAGCAAGTGAGCCCGGAGATCGCAGATGACGATCGCGGCCGACGCCAGGACTGAAAGCGAGCTGACTGACCAGGCCGAGCAGCGCGGTTGGCTGTCGACCGCCCGACAGTTCGCGCGTCGCAATCCGCTCGGCGCCGCCGGCGGCTTGGTCATCGTCGTCATGATCCTGGTCGCCGTGTTCGCGGACGTGATTGCGCCCTACAACCCGGTCGCTAATGCGTTCGACCGGATGCACGAGCCGCCCAGCCTGGAGAATTGGTTCGGCACCGACCAGTTCGGCCGCGACGTGTTCTCACGCATCGTCTATGGGGCCCGTACCGCGCTGATCGTCGGCTTCGTGTCGTCGTTCGTCGGCGCTTCCCTCGGGCTGATCCTTGGGGTGGCAAGCGCGTATTTCGGCGGCCGGACCGACCTGATCTTCCAGCGCGTGCTCGACGTGTGCATGGCGTTCCCGATCATCATCCTGGCGCTGGCGGTGATCGCGATTTTCGGGACCGGGACGCAGAACGTGATCATTGCTATCACCATCCCATTCATTCCGCGCTGCGCGCGCGTGGTGCGTTCGACGGCGCTGGCAATCCGCGAGATGCCCTATGTCGATGCCGCCCGCGCCTGCGGCTTTGGCCATACGCGGATCATTCTGCGCCACATGGTGCCGAACGTCATGGCACCTTTCCTGATCATGATAACGGCCTTCGTCGGCCAGGCTATCTTGCTCGAGGCATCGCTGTCCTATCTTGGCCTCGGCGTGCAAGAGCCGACGCCGGCCTGGGGCCTTATGCTTCAGGGCGGCGCGGAGGAATATGCCGAGAGCGCCCCCTGGATCGCCATCTTCCCGGGGATCGCCATCAGCCTTGCCGTGTTCGGCTTCAGTTTGTTCGGCGACGCAGTGCGCGACGAACTCGATCCGAAACTAAGGTCGCGCTGACATTCCTCAGGTGCGGCTTGAGAATGGCTTTATTGTCGTTGCTATACCGGCGTCAATGCCTCGCTGTCTAGCTGCGGCCGTAGGAGTGCTCGCATCAGGCTATGAGCCGCTCGTCATCCCAGACCTTGTCGGGCATCGGCAGGCCCGCAAAGGTTT